>JASFJY010000016.1:0-15054 GCA_050119415.1 Chromatiales bacterium
TCACAAGAATTGACAATATGCCTATGTACGGGCAACCAGAAATCGACAGGCCCGCACATCTGGTGAAGGCAGACGAAGACTTTATAAATAGCGTGGTCAGCGGCTTCGGAACCCGTAAAGAGGCAAGCAAGGCATGGTGGGCTCAGGGAGAAAAACACATGAGCCAAGGCAATCTGGACTTTGCGATGCGCAGATATAACCAAGCCTGGTTACTAAATCCGAATAATTATCAGCCTTACTGGGGTTTTGCTCGCGTACAGTTAGAGAAAGGCAATGTAGATGATGCGTTGAAGTATTTTATAAAAGCAGAATCACTCATAGATGATCCTCGCCGAAAACCAGCGCTATTGTCGGACATGGGTTCAGCATATAGCGTAAAAGGCTCTACAGATAGCAGCTATTTCGCCAAAGCAAACAGTAAATTTGCACAAAGCACAAAACTAGATCCAAAGTACCCGAACTCCTGGAGACTTTGGGCATTCTCTTTATACGAACAGGGGAAATACAGAGACGCTTGGAAAAAAGTAGAAATGGCGGAAAATCTCAGGGCCAGGCCTTTCCCGCGGCGTTTCTTATCTGCGCTCAGCGAAAAGATGCCTAGGCCATGAAACATGGCCTTACATCGGGCGCAGTTGCTGGCGCGCATGCTCAATTGCAGGCAGCAGTATAGATAAAAATGCTAAAGATTACACTCCGATATCAACAGGTAGGCGATGCCAGGAAGTTCTGGGAAATCCTCAACAATCCGGACTTTGTTCACTTCCCGCCCCCGCCGAAGACCATTAAAGAAGAAAAAGAATTTTTAAGGCTTAACCGCGACAAAAGAAAACAAAATATTGAGCATAATTTTACGATAATTTTTCAAGGTGAGGTTGTCGGTGCGATCGGTGTAACGATAGATCAGACACGTCCACATATCGGCGAAATCGGTTATTTCGTTGATAGAAAACATTGGGGAAAGGGTATCGCGTCCCGCAGTGTAAAAATGATCGAAGAGTTTATAGCAAAGGAACTGGACCTTCATCGAATTGAATTATTAATTATGAAAAAAAATATAATGAGCATCAGGGTTGCAGCGAAATGCGGATACCGAAGAGAGGGAATTCAAAAAGGTAAAATCAAGATGGGCAAGGAATATGTGGATGTCTATGCGTTTGGCAAGTTACTGAAAACATGACCTCCATATGAACCCGCAATGCGTCAATAGATATGATCGATCTATTCAGCAAAATCGCCACTTCCCTTCAATTCCTTCGTATACCGATCATTGCACTGGGATTGATCAGTCTCGCCGTAATGCTAACAATCATTATCGGCTCGAAATCCCACGCAGATGACTTTTATCTCATTCCAAGCGCCGTTGGCGTTCTTTGGTCGGTTACCAGCTACAGTTTTCTAATCAATTTTATTTCAGTACCTAAAAGAGCCGACCCGTCCTGGAGGTTTTTCAGGCGGTTGAAACGCCACGTGGCACGAACCGGTTATTGGCTCTTGGGCGTCGTCTTTATAGCAACGACGGCAGGCGCTTTGTTCGCCAGCTACCGGATGGTCAATATATGGCTGAGAGACTATGCCGGCTGACATCGCTCACGCTCCAATGCACAAGCGACGCAACCGCATCTGAACGACGATCCCGATGAACTCATCGCATTCCTGGATGAAGCACATGAGCGCTCGCGAACTTTCCGTGAACCACATCACGCGCAACATAATCATGTTCCAAAGTGGGATTCATCGGCTCGACTCAGCCAGTCACTCGGCAAGTGCTCGTATAAAGTCGATACGCCTGCGCATCGCCGCATAGTAGACCACTGGGATCACCACCAAAGTCAGTACGGTAGAGACGAAGAGGCCGAAGATCAGCGAGACCGCCAGACCGCTGAAGATCGGATCGTCGAGGATGAAGAAGCCGCCGGCCATGGCGGCGATGGCGGTAAGCGCGATCGGTTTGGCGCGCACCGCCGCCGAGTTGATCACCGCCTGCTCCAGTGCCATGCCCTCTCGCACCTGCTGATTGACGAAGTCGACCAGCAGGATCGAGTTGCGCACGATAATGCCGGCCAGGGCGATCATGCCGATCATGGAGGTGGCGGTGAACTGGGCCCCCAGCAGGGCGTGGCCCGGCAGGATGCCGATCACGGTCAGCGGGATCGGCGCCATGATCACCAGCGGCACCAGGTAGGAGCGGAACTGGGCCACCACCAGCAGATAGATCATAATCAGGCCCACCGAGTAGGCGATACCCATATCACGGAAGGTCTCGTAGGTGATCTGCCATTCGCCGTCCCACTTCAGGCTGTAGGCGTAAGGGTTTTCCGGCTGCTGCAGGAACCACTGCTCGATGCCGCCGTCGGCCAGCTGCCCGGAGATGTCGAAGAGGCCGTAGAGGGGACTGTCGGTCTCGCCGGCCATGTCGCCGGTGACATAGACCACCGGCAGCAGATCCTTGTGCTGGATGGAGTATTCGCGCACCCGCGGGATCACCTGCACGATCTCCGACAGGGGCACCAGCTGGCCGTTCATGGAGCGCACCCGCAGGGAGAGCACCTGATCCAGGTCGGCCTTGTCGGCCTCGGCATACTCGATGCGGATCGGCACCGCGTACTTCAACTTCTCGCCATGAAGAAAGCTGGCGTCCTCGCCAGCCAGCACGGTGGCCATGGCCTCGGCCACGCTACTCTGGGCCACACCGAGGCGGGAAGCCTTGGCGCGGTCGACCCGCACGACGAACTTGGCCGAGGGGTACTCCACACTGTCATCCACGTCGATAATGTCGGGGGTGTTTTCAAAGACACTGCGGATCTCCCAGGCCGCTTCGGTCTGACCCTCGTAATTCAGACCATAGATTTCCGCCACCAGGGGCGACAACACCGGCGGACCCGGCGGCACCTCGACCACCTTCACATTACCCATATACTCACGGGCGATGGCCTGCAGCGGCTCACGTACCGACAGGGCCACCTCGTGGCTCTTGCGGTCCCGCTGGTGCTTGTCCACCAGATTGACCTGGATATCGCCCAGATGGGCACCCTCGCGCAGATAGTATTGGCGTACCAGGCCATTGAATCCGATGGGCGAGGCGGTGCCCGCGTAGACCTGGTAGTCGGTCACCTCTGGCACGGTGCCCAGGTAGTCGCCCAGTTCGTCAAGCACCCGCGCGGTCTGCTCCAGGCTGCTCCCCTCAGGCATGTCGAGCACCACCTGGAACTCCGACTTGTTGTCGAAGGGGAGCATCTTCAGTACCACCGACTTGGTCACCACCAGGGAGAGCGAAGCGGCAATCAGCAGCAGGATCGACCCCAGCAGCACCCAGCGCATGCGGTTGCCGCGGCTTCCGGCGAGAAAGGGGGTCATCAGCCGGGTGAAGAAGGGGCCCAGTTTGGACTCATGCCCACTGTCGCCATGGGCCGAAATCTTATCCGCCTGACCGGCCAGGACACGGTTGGTCAACCAGGGGGTAAAGACGAAGGCGACGATCAGGGAGATCAGCATGCCGGTGCTGGCGTTGATCGGTATCGGGCTCATGTAGGGCCCCATCAGGCCGGTAACGAAGGCCATCGGCAACAGGGCAGCGATAACGGTGAAGGTGGCCAGGATGGTGGGGCCGCCCACTTCGTCCACCGCCCGTGGGATCGCCTCGCGCAGGTTCTTCGCCCCCATCTGCAGATGACGATGGATGTTCTCCACCACTACGATGGCGTCGTCCACCAGGATGCCGATGGAGAAGATCAAGGCGAACAGGGAGACCCGGTTGAGGGTAAAGCCCCAGGCCCAGGAGGCGAACAGGGTGATCGCCAGAGTCACCACCACCGCGGCACCGACAATGAAGGCCTCACGCCAGCCGATGGTCAACAGCACCAGCGCCACCACCGAAAGAGTGGCGAAGGCGAGTTTGCTGATCAGCTTGTTGGCCTTGGCCTCGGCGGTCTCGCCGTAGTTGCGGGTGATAGTGGCATGCACGCCCTCGGGGATGAATATGCCCTCCAGTTGGCCGAAACGGTCGATCACCGCCTTGGCGATATCCACTGCGTTGGTGCCCGCCTTCTTGGCCACGGCGATGGTCACTGCCGGAAATTTGCCTCCCAAGGGCAGATCCTTGATTTCGCCTTCAGGCCCAACCCCCATCCAGACATATTGCCCCGGCTGATCGGGCTTGTGGCTGATGTGGGCCACATCATTCAGATAGACCGCCTTGCCATCGTGCACCCCTACCACCAGGCCGCCGATCTCCTCCGGCGAAGTGAGGAAGGTGCCTGCCTGCACCAGCAGTTCCCGGTTGTCGGAAGTGACGCTGATGTTGTCGCGGATATGGTTGCCCGCCCGCAGGGCGTTGCGCAGGTCGCTCAGATCAATGCCGTGGCCGGCCAGGGCCTGGGGATCGAGTTGTACATGGATCACCCGGTCGGGATTGCCGATGGTGTAGATGTCTCGGGTGCCGGGCACCCGTTTCAGCTCCGACTCGATGGCGTGAGCCAC
Organism: Chromatiales bacterium; assembly: GCA_050119415.1. Lineage (GTDB taxonomy): Bacteria > Pseudomonadota > Gammaproteobacteria > Chromatiales > Chromatiaceae > Thiodiazotropha. Next base: position 4,477 of record JASFJY010000016.1, read on the forward strand.
CTGACCCAGCTCGAAGGCGCCTATCTGCGGATCTTCCGACCAGAGCGTGGCGGTGACGATGGGCACATCGTCGATACCCTTGGGCTTGATGATCGGTTGACCTACGCCCAGCCCCTGGGGCAACCAATCCTGATTGGAAAAGACCTTGCTGAAGAGCCGCACGATGGCATCCTCACGGTCCTCCCCGACCTTGAACTGCACCGTCAACACCGCCATGCCGGGACGCGACACCGAATAGACGTGCTTGATGCCGTCGATCTCGGAGAGCACCTGCTCCGCCGGCGTCGCCACCAGGTTCTCGATCTCCACCGCGGTTGCCCCGGGAAAGGGGATAAAGACATTGGCGAAGGTGACATTGATCTGCGGCTCCTCTTCGCGTGGCGTCACCAGCACCGCGAACACCCCCAGCAGCATGCCCACCAGGGCCAGCAGCGGCGTGATTTCAGTGATCAGGAAACGCTTGGCGACCCCGCCCGAGATACCCAGCTTACTCATGGTGTGACTCCGCCAGCTGCTGCTTCAGACGGGCGGTTGCGGCCACCGGATCGACCGCGACTCTTTCACCGGCAGAGAGCCCGGCGATCACTGAGATCATGTTATCGCTGGTCGGCTGGCCGGCGCGGATATGGCGAAAGTGAAGCCGGTTCTGCTTGTCGACCACATAGACCGCTGTCACTTCAGAGCGGTAGACCACCGCTTTGCGGGGAATCACAAGCTCATGCTTAGTGCCGGTTACGAAGGCGGTCTTGACGAACATGCCGGGGAAAAGCCCCTTGACCCCTTCTGGCAGGTCGACCCGCACCTTGAAGGTATTGCTGCTCTGGTCGGCGAAGGGAAAGATGGTCAGGCCGGTCCCGTCGATGGTCTCGCCGCTGGGCAGCAACACACGCGCCTTGCGTTGTTCGCGAATCACCGGTATCAGGCTCTGGGGCATGTCGACAGTGACGCGCAGCTGATCCAGGGAGATGCCGCTCATCAGCTTCTGGCCGGAAGAGGCGATCTCACCCACCTCTACATGACGCTGGGTGACAATGCCGCTGTAAGGGGCGCGGATGCGGGTGTACTCCATCTGTTGAGTTGCCTTCACCAGCCCCGCCTCGGCGGCATCCTTGCGGGCACGGGCCGATTTCAGGGCCGCAGTCGCCTTGTCGAGTTGGGATTGGGAAGAGAGCTTGCGGGCGAACAGTCCCTGGGTCCGCTTGTGATTGTCCTCTGCCTCTGTCAGACGGGCGGAGGCCTCTTTCAGGTCCGCTTTGGCTTGGTTGAGACCGGCCTGCTGCTCCGTGGCCTTGAGCCGGATCACCACCTGCCCCGCTTCAACAAAATCATCCACGTCGAACAGGATCTCCTCCACCTGACCCTGGGTTTGTGCCGAAAGGGTGGTCCGGTTGATCGCTTCCACATCACCGTCGAGCCAGAACTCCCGGGCGGCCTCCCTTTTACTGGCTGTCGCTGTCTGCAAATCCGCCGCCGGCAAAACCCCAGGCAATAGGATTAAGCCGAGAATCATGTAGCCCATTAAGCGCTTCATCGTACCGCTCCATACAGAATATTAGATTATGCTTATATTATGCTTTTCCGCAAATATTTCAACCTCTTCAATCATTATGGAATTGTAAGTCAGACACCCCAGTTTTGACCGGTGTCCTGATTGCTCTAGTCGGATTCGTTATGGGTAAAGGGCAACTTATCCCATGAAGATGCTTTTCAATGTCTAAAATCAATGCATTTCAGCACTGTCCCCGCTTGACCCTGCCCTCCCCTCTGGTAATGTCTGTGGAATTGGTCAGCGGCGGCAACCAGCATGAAGTACAAAGATCTCCGTGATTTCATCCAGCAGCTTGAGGCCCGCGGGCAACTCAAGCGCATTGGCGCCGAGGTCGACCCCTATCTGGAGATCACCGAAATCTGCGACCGCACCCTGAGGCGGGGCGGCCCCGCCCTGTTGTTCGAGAAGGTCAGAGGATCGCGCTACCCCCTGCTGGGCAATCTTTTCGGCACCCCCGAGCGGGTTGCCCTGGGCATGGGCGAGGAGCGGGTCGAGACATTGCGAGAGGTGGGCCGGCTGCTCGCCTATCTCAAGGAACCCGATCCGCCCAAAGGGATGAAAGATGCCTGGGAGAAGCTGCCGGTCTTGCGCAAGGTGCTCGATATGGCGCCCAAGGAGCTGCGCAACGCTCCCTGCCAGGCAATCAGCCAAGAGGGCGCGGCGGTCGATCTGACCCAGCTGCCGATCCAGACCTGCTGGCCCGAAGACGCGGCCCCCCTGATCACCTGGGGCCTGGTGGTCACTCGCGGCCCCAACAAACCGCGCCAGAACCTGGGCATCTACCGCATGCAGCTACTGGAGTCCAACCGGCTCATTATGCGCTGGCTGGCCCACCGGGGCGGCGCGCTGGACTTCCGCGACTGGCAAGCGGCCCACCCTGGCGACCCCTTCCCCGTGGCCGTGGCCCTGGGTGCCGATCCCGCCACCATCCTGGGCGCGGTAACGCCGGTTCCCGACACCCTCTCCGAGTACGCCTTCGCCGGACTGCTGCGCGGCAGCCGTACCGAGGTGGTCAAGTGCCTCGGTTCAGACCTGCAGGTGCCCGCCTCCGCGGAGTTCGTGCTGGAGGGCCACATCCATCCCGACGACATGGCGCCCGAGGGCCCCTACGGCGACCATACCGGATACTACAACGAGGTGGACCACTTCCCCGTCTTCAGCGTCGATCGCATCACCCACCGGGAGGACCCTATCTACCACAGCACCTACACCGGACGACCACCGGACGAGCCGGCCATCCTGGGAGTGGCGCTGAACGAGGTCTTCGTACCGATCCTGCAGAAGCAGTTCCCGGAGATCGTCGACTTCTACCTGCCGCCGGAGGGGTGCTCCTACCGGCTGGCGGTGGTCAGCATGAAGAAACAGTACCCGGGCCACGCCAAGCGGGTGATGATGGGAGTCTGGTCCTTTCTACGCCAGTTCATGTACACCAAGTTCGTCATCGTGGTGGACGACGATGTCGACACCCGCAACTGGCAGGATGTGATCTGGGCCATGACCACTCGCATGGATCCGGCCCGCGACACCACCTTGATTGAAAACACACCCATCGACTATCTCGATTTCGCTTCCCCGGTCTCGGGTCTTGGCTCCAAGATCGGCTTTGACGCCACCAACAAGTGGCCAGGCGAAACCAGCCGCGAATGGGGGCGGCCTATCTCCATGACCTCAGAGGTCAAACAACGCGTCGACGCGATTTGGGATCAGCTGGGGATCGACTAAACTGTTTGAAAAATCACGTATAAGGAAGGGATAAAGCCATGCGTACTATCATGTTGATGAACGCCAAAGGCGGCTGCGGCAAGACCACTTTGGCCACCAATCTCGCCACTTGGTATGCGGACGAGGGGATGAAGGTCGCACTGGCCGATTTCGATCCACAACGCTCCACTCTCGACTGGCTAGAGGCCAGAAAGGACTACGATGGCATACCCAATATCGAGGGTATCGACGCCATCAGCGGCCCGATCAAGCCCGCCAACGGCACCGAATTGCTCATCATGGACTCTCCGGCCGGCACCCATGGCAAGACGATCAACAAAATGCTGCAGCGGGTCGACACCTTGATCCTGCCGGTGTTGCCCTCACCCATCGACATGCGCGCCTGCAACCGCTTCCTTTCCGAACTGCTGGATAGTGGTTGGTTGTCGAAAAAGCAGACACGCATCGGCATCGTCGCCAACCGGGTTAAGGAGCAGACGCGTATCTATCACGACCTCGAGGAGTACCTCGGACACCTCGAGATCCCCTTCCTCACCCATCTGCGTGAGAGCCAGAACTATATCCGCTCCGCCTCCCAGGGTCTGGCCATCTTCGAGCTGGCACCTACCCAGGTCTACAAGGATGTCATCCTGTGGGATCCGCTGGTCGAATGGCTGAATATCAAATAGCTGACTACAGAGATGCCGGCAACCCTTCGGCCAGGGTCGGGTAACGCAACGTCACACCCAACTCCTGGATCAGCTTGCGGTTGCTCAGGCGCCGCGACTCCCCCAGATAGGAGAGCATGCCGGGGCTGAGTTGTTGTTTTGCCTCCTCCAGGCTGATGGCCGGTGGCCTTGCTAAGCCGAGGAAATCGGCCACCGCGTTGAAGTAGCCGCTCATGCTGCCGGGGCGGCCGTCGCAGACGTTGTAGACCTCCCCCGACACCCCACGCTCCATCGCCGCCAGGCAACTCTGCACCAAATCGAAAGTGTGGATATGGTTGGTGATTGGCGAATCGGCCTCGGCCACCATCGGCCGACCACTGCGCAACCGCGCCACAGGCAGCTTGCCTGGACCGTAGATGCCGGCCACCCGCAGGATAACCAACTCGCCGCCACTCTGGCGACTCCAGTCACGCCACCGGTTCTCCGCATCGAGCCGCCGATAGGCCCTATCGGCGGCGGGTGCGGGCGGTCGGTTCTCATCGACCCATTCGCCGCCACAATCCCCATAGACACCGGTGGTGCTGAGATAGACCACCCGCCGCGGCTGACCGGCTCCTTGAAGCGCGTCGATCAGCCGGGCGACTCGACTGTCCAGACGACCCTCGGCAGGCGGTGGCGCAAAGTAGTAGAGGTTATTCCCAGCCAGCGAGGGCAGTGCGAGCACCGAATTATCCAGATCGACCTTGAGCGCTGCGATATGCTGCTCGCGCAGCGCCGTTACACTGGCGTCACTACGCACCCAGCCGGTCACCGACTCACCCCGCTGCCGGCACACCTGAGCCACACGGCGACCGATGTCGCCACAACCCAAGATTGTCACGCTGCTTGCCATACACACCCTCGTATAACCCAAAGGACTACCCGGTTTAATTCCCGAGTAAAATAGGAGAGAATTATTCACTAATCTTAGGGACGGCGAAAGATGCGCGACATCATCACCGCCGCAATGTAATCAGACGCCAGCAACAAGGTACCCAATGAGCTTCAAAGTGCAGGTCCAGCCCAGTGGTCATGAATTCAGTGTCGAGGTGGAGGAGATCCTCCTCGAGGCCGCGCTGCGGCAAGGCATCAATCTCCCCTACGGCTGTCGCAACGGCTTCTGTGGCAACTGCCGCTCGGCTCTGTTGGAGGGCGAGGTCCACTACCCTGAGGAGACGCCTCCAGCCATCGAGGGAGAGGCCGGGCAAGTCTGTCTCACTTGCCAGGCCAGACCCTTGAGTGATCTGGTCATCGGCGTGCACGAAATCGAGCAGGCCAATGAAATCCGACCGCGCGTCCTGCCGACCAAGGCGCACCGTATCGAACGCCTGAACGAGGATGTCATCCGCCTCCACCTGAAGCTTTCGGAGGGTGAACGGCTGCAGTTCCTCGCTGGTCAATACCTTAACTTCATCCTGCCCGACGGCAGCAAGCGTGCCTTCTCCATCGCCAACGCCCCCCATGACGACTCGTTCATCGAACTGCACATCCGCCATGTCAGCGGCGGCACATTCACCGACATGCTCTTCGACGGCATGCAGGAGAAGACCATATTGCGCATCGAGGCACCACTGGGCAGCTATTATCTGCGTGAGGACTCGAACCGCCCGATCATCCTCATGGGCGGCGGCACCGGTTTTGCGCCCATCAAAGGAATCATCGAACACGCCTTCAAGATCGGTATAACACGCCCCATGCACCTCTACTGGGGGGTGCGCTCACGCCAGGATCTCTATCTGCCCGAGCTGCCTCAGAACTGGGCCGCCGAACACGACAACTTCCGCTATACACCGGTGCTGTCGGAACCCGACGCGGACTGGACAGGAGAGACCGGCTGGGTTCACGAACGGGTGGTCGCCGACTACCCCGATCTCAGCGCCTATGAAGTCTATATGAGCGGTCCGCCACCGATGATCGATGCGGGCAAGCAGGTCTTTCTCGATCATGGTCTCGCGGCTGAGGATCTCTACTCCGACTCTTTCGAGTACGGTGCGGCCGCCGGCCGGGAAAAACGCCGCCGACCGAGCTGAGACAGGTTCCACACCCGCGATCATTCCGGCAGGCTATACTTTACTATTGTGGAGTCCGGTCAATATGCTTAAGAAACCATGCACGACGTCTTCCGGGCTGTTACCCTCAGTTTTCTGATCGCGGCCCTCTACCTGCTACTCTCAGTCGTCATCGACTATGTAGCGATATATGCCCTGCAATCGGGGAATCTCCGCTACACGACCGAGGAGAATCTCCGCTTGGCGCTGGCAACGGCAAGCCTGGTGGCCTCCCTGCTCTGTGTCTGGGTGCTGCTGGTGACAGCCTTCGCCAAGAAGTATGTCACCCATCTGCGGGCCAACACCACGCTATTGGTCGCTCTGCTGGTGGCGCTACCTATCGTTCTGCTGCAACGCTTGCTCCCGCTGCTCGATGACAAAATCAGCTGGTCGCCCACCGTCACCCTTGTTTTTGCAGTTCTATGGTCCAGTATCGGACTGCATGCCGTGTTGTGGTACATCACAATAGGAGCCTGCATCCGCGAGTGATGCCCAATGCTGAGCCGTGGATTCACGATGGTGCCAACAACCTTCGCCTTATGGTGAATCAACATAAAGCGTTTTAACGATGGATGATGAAACGATGCTTCTTTGGGCGGTCCTGTTCAGTGCCATCGGTCTCGGTTACCTGACCTACGGCCGTCGCCAGAAAGCGGTAGTGCCGCTGATGACCGGGGTGGCCTTAATCATTTTCCCCTACTTCATCAATAACCTCTACCTGATGCTGGCGGTCGGTGCAGCCTTGCTCGCCGTTCCCTACTTTATTCGTCTGTAGGGCGGATAGTGCGAATGTTTCATACGGGAACGCGATGAACGTAGCGGGTTCGTCGTTCAGATGCGGATTTGCGAATGAGTCCATTCTTCGCTCCGTAATCAGCACTTCCCTGTGCCACGCCTCAATAGGCGTAGGTCGGGTTACGCTGCGCTAATCCGACCCACATCGGAGCATGACCAAGCGGCTTTTCACGCACTTGAAAGGAGAAAGCAGCGGAGTATCGAGCTGCGACCGTCAGCTCAAGAGACTCAAACACCCTCCGCCAGACTCGGCGGACTGATCCCAGAATCGTGCCCCAGGGCCGGTCGTTGGTTAATCTGAGGCAGCTCCCCAGGTTCCGCGGAGGCAAGACCAAGGCCGGCGCGGAAACACTCCGTGGCCTTGTCGGATTCACCCATGCCCTCGAGCAACAACCCCAGTTGCTGGTAGGACTCGGGACTCGGCGCGATGGCAATGCTCGCCTCCAGATAGCTGCGCGCCTTGCCCCATAATTTGTTCTTCAGCGCGAGCCGAGCCAGGGTTAGCAGCAACAGAGCGTCCTCCGGGTGTTGCTTCAGCCAGTCTTCTGCCACCGCCAGTTGGTGCGATGGATCATTGAGTTCGATCTTGCTATAGAGATCCACCAACTCACTGTTCCATTGCCGGTTGAGCGCACTTGCGACGAGCGGCTCGATGCGGGGGCCGGCACCCAGGGGAAGCATCATACGGCAATAGTCGATGAGCATGGACTGATCCTGGCGCAGTTCCTTGGGAATGGTCTGCCAGTAGCTGACCAGGCTGTCGACACTGACCGACTCCTGTTTCAGCCGCTCACGCAAGACCCGACCCTCCAGGACCTGGAATTCCTTGTCGCCAATCACCTTGCGGCGGCGCAGATCGGGCAGAATCTCTTCTAGATTCTGCCACTCCCCCAGGTTCTCATAGAGCTTCTTCAGCAGCTTCAACACATAGTTGTGTTTGGGCGAGAGCGAGCGCACATGCATCAGGGTGGCCAGCGCCTGTTCATACTGCTGATGGGCCAGCTGAAGCTCGGCCTGGGTCAGTCCCACCGCCACATCGGCCGACGGCATGCTCTGATGGGCCAGATGCAGGTAGTCATCGCGGCGCCCATGCTCTCCCTGCAACTGGGCGGCCCGTGCAGCAGCCAAGTAGTTGATCAGCGGCGTCTCCGACTGCTCCGCATAGCGGGTGAGATGGCGCTCAGCCACCTTCCAGCGCCCCTCCGCCAGTTCCACCAGCCCCCGGGCCAGGGAGTGATGGGCACGCTGTTTGCGGCGTTTGCAGCGCCATTCGGCAACCCCGTCAGGCATCTGCCAGAGACGGGAGATAATGCGCAGGGAAATATGCAGCAACACAAACAACACCAGGCCCACTAGGATGAAATGGGCCAGGCTCCCCTCGACCGTCCAGTGGCCGTAACCGATCAGGACATAGCCGTTATCCTGCTTGACCTGGAGGGTGACCACCACCGCGGCCAGCAGGGCGAGAAAGGCGGCAATGAGGGTTCTCACTGGATTGCCTCCCGGCTGAGACGCTGGCGTCGCATCTGCAATGCCCGCAGGGAGCCCGATATGTCGGGCAGCGCCGGCGCCACCTGGCGCTGGGCCAGCCCTACGAGTTGTTGGCGAAAACCGACAACACCCGGGTCCGCGGCCTCAAAATAGGTCTCCGTCCAGGCCACCGCCGCTTTTAAGTTGTCTTCATAGAGGGATTGATTGCGCCCCATCAGTGCCGCCTTGGCCGCCTCCAGCTTCAAACGCATGTTCTCCAGCAGGAAGTAGCGCTGCTCCGGTGGCAACATGGCGCTGACCGGCTTGTCATGGTGGCGTATTACCATCATCGATTTGAAACCCCGCCACAGATCATCGACCACCTGCTGCAGTCCCAATCCTTCATTCGCGGCCTCGGCCGCTGCCGCTTCAACGGCCCTCTCTTCGGCCACCATGGGCACCACGCCATTCTTCAGCGACAGTTGATCAAGCTGATCGGCCAGCGCCACCAATTCGGCGCTGATACCGGCCTGATCAACCTTCGGCAAGGCGGTCAGTTGGGTGATTTCACGGGCGACCAGGTCGCGCACCGGCGCCCACCCAGGATCCCCGGTGGCACTGAGCCGCCCATCGGCCGCCTTCAGTGCTTCCAGGGCCGTCTCCGGATCCGCCATCAAATTCAGCCGGTGGTTCGCCACCCGCAGCAGATATTCCGCCTCGGCCACCCGCCACTGGCTCTGTTTGCCACCGAGACGGGTTTGCATCTCGCTCAGGGAGTGATAGAGCTGTTCACCCGCCCGTTTCGACTCCTCCTTCGCCGCCTGTAGCCGTTGATACTGCTCCTTCAGGGTCTGCTCTTGTGCGGCGATCGCCTGTTGCTGTTTTTGTGTCTCCAGCTGGGCCTGTTGCAGCTGCTCAGCCAGCTCGGTCTGCTGCCGATTCGCTTGCTCCAGCGCCGCGTCGAATTGTTTCAGCGTCTGCTCCATCTGTGACCAATAGCGGTAACCGAAGAACAGACCTAACGCCGTCATCAGCAGCGCCAGGGTGGCCAGAATCAGTGACAGACGCGAGACACCTCCGCGGTTGGAATCATCCGCGATGACCTCGACCTCTCCCTCGATGGCGTCTTTGAACTCTGCATCTTTGCCGGATCTCGCCCGTCCGTTCTCTTTCTCACTCATAGGGATCAGTGTTCCAATTGAATCAGGTCACCAGTCTACCCCTTGTCGGGGCGACTGTGACTCACCTTTACTGCTTACTAACCTCGAACCATTCACAAAGCGCCTTCATTACAGACGCATCATCGGCACCCGATGCTTGCAGCACCTGCTTGAAGCCCAGCTCGCGGGCCCGCATCGCCATGCGCTCGCTGATCACCAACAGCGGCGTCAAATGCAATAGGGACGCACCCGACTCGCCGAGCATCGCCATCAGATTGTCAAGCACTTCGACGCTGGTGGCAGTGACGATATCCACATCGGCCTGCCAGTGTTGCAGCAGCGGCGTAGGATCGACCATCGGTTTCAAGCGTCGGTAGACTTCAGCATACCCTACTTTAGCCCCTCTCGCCCGCAAGCTGTCGCCTAGCAGGCTCCGCCCTCCCTGCCCCCGCACAATCAACACCCGTCGGTTGTGCATCTGCTGCAACTCGGGCAGCGCCAGCAGCCCCTCGCTGTCGTAGCGATGCTGCGGCATCAGATCCGCGGGCATGCCGGTGTTTTGCAGCGCACGGGCAGTGGCCTCACCGACAGCGGCGATCTGATGCGATTGAAGTCTGTCTCCCGCCAGCAGTTCGAACGCATGGCGTACGGCATTGGGGCTGATGAAAATCGCCAGGTCCCAGCCCTGTCGCAGCAGCTCCAAGGCGCTGGCGGGATCCCGAGCCGGACCGATTTCGAGGGCCGGAAAACAGATCGCCCGTCCGCCCTGCGATTCGATCAAGTCGGCCAGGCCCGACGCCTGGTGGACGGCACGGGTGACCAGCACCCCTCTACTTTCCAGGCTACAGGCCATACTTGCCCAATTGCATCAATGCTTATCGTAGAGGGCCTGGAGAATGCGGTCCGCACCCCATTCAAGCAGGTACTGCGCCAGACCTATACCCATCGCCTCGGCCTCATGAGGCGCTCCCTCCACTTCGCCGCGGATGATCTCGCTGCCGTCGGGTTCACCCACCAATCCGCGCAGCCAGAGGCTGTCCTTCTCCAACATGGCATAACCGGCGATCGGCACCTGACAGCCACCGTTGAGCCGTTGATTCATGGCTCGCTCGGCAAGCACACAGCTGGCGGTCTCCGGATGGTGCAGC
>JASFJY010000017.1:0-14933 GCA_050119415.1 Chromatiales bacterium
ACCCTCTACAAGGGTGAGGAAATGGGCCGTTTCAACATGGGCTCCACCGTGATCCTGCTGTTTGGCAAAGATGCGGTGGAGTGGATGGAAAACCTGTCACCTGGCAAACAACTAAAAATGGGAGAAATGGTCGGGGAAACAAGCCCGTAAGTCCGCAATCAAGAAGAGGTCTGGGTGCGACATTTCTTGACTTTGGCCAAATAACTTGATTTCGTGGCACTGGTAGCAGAGCTAGTTATTTTTTCGGCTCGATGGATCAAGAGCCTGTATGATGCTCCAGAATTAATATTGGACCCAGTAGGATAAAGATAGATCGATATGTGTTTGCCGAGTAGTTATAAGAGAGGTTTAATTTTTATTCTAACAGTGCTTATCTCCGGTTGCGGCGGTGGTGGTGACACGCAACCCTTCGACTCTCCAAATCCAATCGATATAAATACACAAGCAAAAATTACTAAAACCTCCTTTGTGGATTTTTATGTTGGTGTGAATGAGCGGTTTTCAAGAGATTTAACCGACGCGATCACATCGATTTTTCTTGATGGTGATGTGCTTTTTCAGACTGGAGACATTGACCTGTTGGTTTTAGCTCCCTGTAATGGCACTAAACACATAACCGGGTCTCTAGATGAAGACACCTCCTCGGGAACTCTGAACATTGCGTTTTCTGAGTTTCAGTATTGCTACTACCAGGGCCAGGGTGAGTACACAATCTCCGGTGATGTCACCGTCCAAATCAGCAACACAGAGATTTACGCCCCTGGGGGCAATATCACTATACCCTCAGATTATATTGCGACAACGAGCAACCTGATTGTCACCTATAAATTGGTTTCATTCGGCATGGATGGCACCATTGAATACAGTCACGACACCTCTAATTCCGACTTCAACACCATTACCCTGACAAAAAACATCGATTTCCAGAACTCGGAAGGTACCGCTTCGTTCTTAGATTTTACCTATAAGAACCATTACACATCAAAGGACATAGCAGATCTATCAGGTTACTTGAGCTACAGTTATTCAGGAAGACTGTATGACTCAGAGTATGGCTATGTAGATGTATCAACCGTGAATGCGGATGCAGCATGTGCCAATCCTTATGATGTAGATATTTCCCTTTGTCCACTGGATCCGACCGGGGAGGGAAGAATTAAAATGGCCGGAGATAGCAGTAGTGCACTGATAGCTTACACAGACAATAACGATCACATCAGTCTTGACGCTGACGGAGACGGCGAATTCGAGCAAGCCTTTTTCTGTTCTAGGGACGGTGAGTGCGAATGACGAGATAAAAGGCCCTTGTTAACCCTCCCCCCATGATTTCATGGTGGGAGGAACATATTAAGGCCTTTATGCGGGACTTCAAGCAATCAATTGGTACCCGGCTTAACCGCCTCAATCGTCGCCGATACCACATAATCCTCGACACCCCGCCCCGGCGCCCAGTCACGGATAAACTCGCGGGACTCGTCCTTGGGCTGGATGCGGATATGGGCAAAACCGGCCGCGACCATGATCCCTTCCAGCTCCTCGATGAGCGAGGCGTTGCCCATGCAGCCGGCGATCAGCTGGGGATCGTTGCGCATCTCCTCGGGAAGCTCGACGCTGGCCACCACATCGGAAATAGCCAACCGGCCACCCGGCTTGAGCACGCGGAAGGCGTCTTTGAATACCTGCGCCTTGTCGGGTGAGAGGTTGATGACGCAGTTGGAGATGATCACATCGGCGGTATTGTCGGCAACCGGCAGATGCTCGATCTCGCCGAGGCGGAACTCCACGTTATCGTACCGCCCTTTGATCGCGTTGTTGCGCGCCTTGCTGAGCATGTCCGGGGTCATGTCGATGCCGATGACACGCCCCTCCCCGCCCACCTCGGCGGCGGCGAGAAAACAGTCGAAACCGCCACCGGAACCGAGATCGACCACCACCTCTCCCGCTTGCAGGGAGGCGATCGCCTTGGGATTGCCGCAACCGAGTCCCATATCGGCCCCCTCAGGCACCGAGGCCAGCTCGTCCGCGCTGTAGCCGAGCCGGGTGGAGATAAGGGTGTTGATGGCCGCATCGTCGGAAACACCGCAACAGCTTGAGCCAACGCCGCAGGCGTTGTTCTCATTGCTGGCCTGAGCCACCTGGGCATAGGCGTCACGCACCCCCTGGCGGTGGACGTCGGGAAGATCCACCCGCTTCACTTCCGGTGTACAGCAGTCGGGGGAACAGCAGGAATCTTTCTCAGTCATGGTCGTCTCCTAAGGTTTGGTATTCATGGGTGGTGGTGAAAAAGCCGGCCAGGCGGCTCAAGACGGCGGGTTCGATCCAGCATTTGACCTGTTTCCCCTGTCGTCTCATTTCGATCAATCCCGCGCGATGCAGTTCCTTGAGATGGTGGGAAAGGGTCGAGGGGGCGATCTCCAGCCCCTCACCCAACTCGCCGACGTAGTAACCCACGTCACCCAGGTCGCAGCAGGTGCCGGGCTGACAGCAGGTGGTCAACCTGTGGAAGATCTGCAAGCGGTGGTGATTGCCCAGGGCCTTGAACATGTCGGCAAGGGGAAACTCTTCATTTCTATAATTCGACATATTTCGAACTATAGTACGATATCAAATCGATATCAAGCGCTCCAGGGGCAACAGTCAGTGTCGATCAATGAGTAGGATGCGGCTCGCCGCCGCGAACTGTGGTGATATACCTACCAGTAGCGCACCCGGCCGGTGTCTACATGGATGAAGTTGGACTTGGGATAGTAGCCGACGCCACCGGCTTTGAGGGAGACGGCTGTCTCACGCAGCTGTTTCAAGCCGCAATCGGCCACCCGGATATCGATCGCCCTGCCCAGCATATGCAGGCTGCGCTTGGCCACGCCGCCGCTTTTGCTCTTACGGCGCAGCATATCGTTGGTCTTGGGTGAACGATAGGCGGAAATGATCTGGAACTCACCCGGCTCGCAGAGGCGGAGACTGAGGGCGTAGAGGGTATCGATCAAACCCCGGTCCATCTCCGCCTGCTCGCCGGTGCGGTGATCCCGCAGCAACCGGTTGATCGCCCGCAGGCCCTCGGCGAGGTAGTCACCGTCACGCCAGTAAGTGATCTTCGCCCGTTCGCCGGTATGGGTGTGGTGGAAAGCGAGGGAGCGCTGCGGCGAGGGGGTGACTGCCGCCAGCACCGGCGAAGCGGCCAACAGGCCAAACGCCGAAGCAAAACCGCAGATGAAGCCACGCCTGCTGATAAATGTGCCGCCTGATTGGATCTCGTAGTCTGACTGCATAAAACCTGTTGTCTGTCTAAACCAATGCTATTGCCATCGTTATCGGCAGGCAAAAGATAAACTCCAGGACAAATTATATTCAGATAAATCCAAGCTTGTGACTCATTTCACGAGCATCGGTCGATGAGAGGGATGGTTTAGGCTGTCGCCATGACGCTCTTCAGAGCGATGCAGGCAGTGGATCATCCTCCAAACGGGCCGTCACGGGGGAATTTTCTCTGGCCAGCGCCAGGATCAGGCGGGTGTCACGTCGATAGATGTCGGGGCGAAAATGAACCTCGCCCGCCGCGTCGACCCAGCTGGTGAAGTAGGTCAAATAGACAGGGACAGGCTGGCTCAGAGGGATTATCAGGGTCTCACCAGAGCGCATTGCCCGGTTAAACCTCAGGGCCTCCCACGGATCGGCCCGAGTGATCAGTAGACGTGCCAATCGATCCGCACCCTCCACCCGCACACAGCCCGAGCTGAACGCTCTGTCGCTGCGCCGGAAGAGCCCGACGGCGGGAGTATCGTGCAGGTAGATGGCGCGGCTGTTGGGCATGTGGAATTTGATCCGGCCCAGACTGTTGCCGGCGCCGGCATCCTGTTTGAAGACGAAGGGGAAGTAGTTCCAATGATAGGGTGACCAGTCAATGGTCGTGGGGTCGAGCTCCTCCCATGCAAGACCCACCTGCTGATAGACTCGGATCTTTTTGCTCAGCAGATAGGTTGGATCCGCCTGCTGTTGCGGCAGCATATCCTCGACGGCGATGCGGCGGGGCACGGTCCATTCGGGATTGGCCACCAGGTGGGTGATGGCGCTGATCAATGAAGGGGTCGGCCGCTTCTTGGTGCCGTTTACCGTGCGGCCAAAGAAAATCACCTGAGCATTCGAATGGAAGGTGATTTCAAATCCCGCCGTATTCACCAATAGATGCTCCTCCTCCAGCTCATGGGGCAGCCAACGCCAGCGTTCCAGGTTGGCGCGCAGTTGCGCAACCCGCCGGGACACCGGCACATTCAAGGCCAGCAGGGTCGCGGGGCCCACCACACCATCCGCCTGCAGACCGTGGCGTGACTGATACCTTTGCAGCTCAGCCTGGAGTTCGGGATCAAACAGCCGCGGATCATCGCTCCAAACCGCCGGCCGCCCCGCCTCCAGCGCCAAGCGCATGCGCAAGCGGGCGATCAGGGGGCTGCGTTGACCTGGCCGCAGGCTATCGTCACTCTCCAGCTTCGACCAGCCACCGGCCTGTTCTATGCTGCGATAGTGCGCCAAGGCTTGGCGCAAGCGGTCGTATTCCGCACGCGCCGGACTCAGTCCCCTGAGCATTTCATTCAGATTGTCCTGTGCCAATGCCTCGATCAGCATGCTAACCGGATCGAAGGTTTCAGCGTCCAACTGGCCAAAGGGATCGAGCGCCCTGGCGGCCTTGTTGCCTTGCCGCAGGTCAACCGCCAGGCGTAGATAGCCATCGCTGAGCAGCAACTCACGTAGTGTATGATCCTCAGACAGCACGGGATCCAGGAGCTGCCGCAGATGGTTGACATGGTAGTCGGCGGGATTCAGTCCCTGCGTCTCGGAGGCTGCGAGCCAGGCGAGAAGCCTGCGCCCCCGCTCATTCAGGGCCTTATCGCCGTGCCAAATGGATCGGCCTGCGCGGCTCTCATAGAGGCGCTGAATCGCGGGCCAGTCGAGATCCAGTTTCTGGGCGGAGCTCGCCTCGACCTGCTGCATGAACCCCCCTGCATCAAAAGCAACAATGACCGCCTCCGCCATTGGCGTTGCCAGCAGCATGAGCAGCAGCAAGTGATTCGTGAAATCCCGGACTCCCAATGGACGCCTCCGGACCGGCACTTGGTGTTGTGATCGAACATAAGTAATTTTAGTCCGCTAAGGCGCGGAAAGTTTACACATCTGCTTCCCTGTATTCAGGCACGCTCGGCATCGAAGGCGAGGGTCTCGCGGATGTGGCGAGTGCCGGTGAGAACCATCAGCAGCCGATCTATACCCATTGCCACACCGGCGCAGGCGGGCAGTCCGGCCTTCAGGGCCGCCAGCAGCTTCTCATCCGGCGGCAGCGTCGGCAGGCCCATCGATTTGCGGCGGCGGTTGTCATCGAGAAAACGCCGCCGCTGCTCGTCGGCATCGAGCAATTCGTGGAAGCCGTTGGCGATCTCCATCCCCGAGAGGTAGAGTTCGAAACGTTCGGCCACCGGCGGGTCGCCCGGACGCACCCGGGACAGCGCCGCCTGGGTGGCCGGATAGTCATAAAGGAAGGTCATCCCCTCACTGCCCAAGTGGGGTTCGATCAGATGACTCAGCAGTAGATCGAGCCAGCCGTCCCGGGCCTCCAGCAGTAGCTCCCCCGCGCCATCGATCCCATGATCGATGGCACAGGCGCGTAACTGTTCCACCGTTGCCCGATGCGGATCGATCAGCAAGTGGCGCTCGAAGGCCTCGGCATAGCTCAGCCGCTGCACCTGCAGGGCCTGCTGCGAAAGCGACTCGATCAAGGATGCCACCTCGTCCATCAGGCGGTGATGGTCAAAGCCTGGCCGGTACCACTCGAGCAGGGTGAATTCGGGATTGTGCCGGCTTCCCAGCTCACCGTTACGAAAGACACGACAGAGCTGATAGATGGGGCCGCTGCCCGCGGCCAACAGCCGCTTCATGGGAAACTCAGGCGAAGTGTGTAGATAGCGCTGCCCGCCCTGAGCAGCGCCGGGACCGGTATAGCGGGTGGTGAAGCTCTCGATGGCGGGATCGGTGACCCCGAAGCGGGAACAGGCCGGGGTCTCCACCTCGAGCACCCCGACCTGACGGAAGAAGTCGCGTATCCGCGCCAGTAGATCGGCCCGCGCCCGCAGCATCTCCAGGCTGGCCGAGGGCCGCCAGTCGCTCGACCCGTTCATGGTCGCGAAAGGTTACTCCTCCTTGGCCCGGGAGACATACTCGGCGGAACGGGTGTCGACCTTGATCGCCTCGCCGATCTGCACGAACAGGGGCACGCGCACCACGGCGCCGGTCTCCAGGGTGGCTGGCTTGCCGCCGCTACCGGAGGTATCCCCCTTGAGTCCGGGGTCGGTATCGGTGACCGTGAGCACCACGAACTTGGGCGGCTCCACGATAATGGGCGCGCCGTTCCACAAGGTCACGGTGCAGATATCCTGCTCCTTCAGCCACTTGGCATTATCGCCCAAGGCAGCGGCGTCGGCGCTCACCTGCTCGAAGCTGTCGGGATCCATGAAGTGCCAGAACTCGCCGTCGTTGTAGAGATACTGCATATCGGTCTCGTGGACATCGGCGCCCTCCACGGTTTCACCCGATTTGAAGGTCTTCTCCAGCACCCGGCCGGTCTTCAAGTTACGGATCTTCACCCGATTGAAGGCCTGACCTTTGCCAGGCTTGACGAATTCGTTTTCAATAATTGAGCAGGGGTCCCCATCCAGCATGATTTTGAGACCGCCCTTAAACTCATTGGTACTGTAGGTAGCCATGTCTTCCTCACGAAACAGATCGAATGCGGCGCACATCATACCTGACTGCGCGGCAAGTTTGCAGACGCATGGCTGGCAGCAGGCCCTGGCCGAGGCCTTTACCGATCTGCCGTCACTGCTGTCCCACCTGGGGCTGGACCTCAGCATCTCCCAGGAACAACGGCTCGCCAGCCGGCAATTCGCTATGCGGGTACCGAGAGGCTTCGCCGATCTGATGCAGCCCGGCGATCCGCACGATCCGCTGCTGCGGCAGATCCTGCCCCTCGGCGATGAGATGGCCTTGTCGGCGGGCTTCAGCCAAAACCCCGTGGGCGATCGCGAAGCCGAAACCACCCCCGGTCTGTTGCACAAATACCACGGGCGGGTGCTGGTGGTGGCCACCGGCGCCTGCGCCGTGCACTGCCGCTACTGTTTTCGGCGTCATTATCCCTATGCGGAGGGCTCGGCCTCGCCCCGTCAGTGGAGCGGCATACTCGACTATCTGAAGGCTCATCCCGATATTGAAGAGGTCATCCTCAGCGGCGGAGATCCCCTGATGGTGAGCGACGAGCGGCTGGCCGGATGGCTGCAGCAACTGGCAGCCCTACCCCGGCTGAAACGACTGCGGTTGCACACCCGATTACCGGTGGTCCTGCCCCAGCGTGTCACTCGGGCTCTGGTGGAGCTGCTGGCGACATCCCGTATGCGGTGTCTGGTCGTGATCCACGCCAACCACCCGAACGAGCTCTCCCCACAGGTCGCCGAAGCACTCGGCATGCTGAAAGCGGCAGGTATCCACCTGCTTAATCAGTCGGTACTGTTGAGGGGGGTGAATGACAACGCTGACACACTGGTTCGACTCAGCGAACGGCTCTTCGAAGTCGGGGTCATGCCCTACTACCTCCATCTACTTGATCGGGTCGCGGGGGCGGCCCACTTCGAGGTGGATGCATCCCTGGCGCAATCCCTTCAGCGGGCGCTGCTGGCACGGCTGCCTGGGTATCTGGTGCCGAAACTGGTGCGGGAAATAGCGGCAGAGCGGTTTAAGACGCCCGTGGTTTGAGCTTGATCAGAGCTTCCTTAATCCGAATGTCTCACCTGCTCGCTCGACTTAAAACCCAAGCGTTTCCATGGACCAGCGCGGCATCACCTCAATACCGAGCGGATCGGAGAGCCCGGACAGCAGACGCTGACAACCGGCGAAGGCGATCATCGCCCCGTTGTCGGTACAGAACTCGAGACGCGGATAGTAGGCCTCGCCCCCCTCCTTTTTCATCATCTCGCCGATACGCTGGCGCAGACGCCGGTTGGCACTGACACCGCCGGCCATCACCAAGCGCGCCACGGAGGTCTCCCGCACTGCCCGACGACACTTGATTACCAGCGTCTCCACCACGGCGTCCTCGAAGGCGCGGGCAATGTCGGCCATGGTCTGTTGAGGTAGCGGGTCACCCTCCTGCCGTCTCGCTTCGTCCAGAGTGTTGAGGGCAAAGGTCTTCAAACCGCTGAAGCTGAAATCGAGGCCGGGCCGGTCGGTCATGGGGCGGGGAAAGGTATAGCGGGCCGGGTCCCCCTGCTCTGCCAAGCGGGCCAGCTCCGGACCGCCGGGATAGGGCAGCCCCAGAAGCTTGGCGGTCTTATCGAAGGCCTCGCCGGCGGCATCGTCAAGGGAATCTCCCAACAGTCGGTAGCGACCGATGCCCTCCACCTCCACCAGCTGGGTGTGACCACCGGAGACCAGCATGGCGACGAAGGGAAAGGCCGGCGGTAACGCCTCCAGCATCGGCGCCAGCAGATGCCCCTCCATATGGTGCACCTTGACCGCCGGTATGCCCCAGGACCACGCCAGGCTGCGCCCCACCGAGGCCCCCACCATGAGCGCGCCCACCAGGCCCGGGCCTGCCGTATAGGCCACACCGTCCAGCGAGTCGGCCGTGATACCACCCTGGTCAAACAGCTGACGGATCAACGGCAGCAGCTTGCGCACATGGTCCCGCGAGGCCAGCTCCGGCACCACGCCGCCATATTCCGCGTGCAGCTCCACCTGACTGTAAAGGGCGTGCGCCAGCAGCCCCTGAGAACTGTCATAGACGGCCACGCCGGTCTCATCACAGGAAGTTTCTATACCTAATACTCGCATTTTTGCGCAATTTCGCCCTAGTTCCTGGCCACACCTTTGCATTGGGCGCCATCAATGAGTAGAATTTCCGCCTTTCAACCGGCTGAGCAAGCTTAACAGATCTGAGGAACCAGAATAGATGCCAAACGTACGCGTCAAAGAGAACGAGCCTTTTGAAGTCGCCATGCGCCGTTTCAAGCGCTCTTGTGAAAAGGCCGGCGTCCTCGCCGAAGTCCGTCGCCGCGAATTCTACGAAAAGCCCACCTGGGAGCGTAAACGCAAGGCCGCCGCTGCCGTCAAGCGCACCCTGAAGAAGCTCTCTCGCGAGAGCCGCCGTTTCGAACGCCAGTACTGAATCCCTAACCTCTCGGGGATCGCCGGCATGCTGAAGACCCGTATCCAGGACGACATCAAGGCCGCCATGAAGGCCAAGGAGAAGGCTCGCCTGGCGACCCTGCGCCTCATCAGCGCCGCCATCAAGCAACGCGAGGTGGACGAACGGACCGAACTGGACGACACACAGGTGCTGGCGGTACTGGAGAAGATGATCAAGCAACGCCGCGACTCCATCGCCCAGTACCAGAACGCCGGCCGCCAGGAATTGGCCGAGCAGGAGCAGAGCGAGATTGCGGTTATCGAGGCCTATATGCCAGAGAGCCTGAGCGACGAGGAGATCGCCGCCATGATCGAAGCCGCCATTAGTGAAGCGGACGCCACAAGCATGCGCGACATGGGCAAGGTCATGGGCCTGTTGAAGCCGCAAATGCAGGGCCGCGCCGACATCGGCAAGGTCAGCGGCCTGGTCAAACAGAAACTCTCCGGCTAACGGGCCGTCTGTCAAACCGAGCCATGTTTCAGGGCAGCTGAATCGAGATGCCCGGCAAGATCCCCGACCCGTTTATCGACGAACTTCTCAATCGCGTCGATATTGTCGAAATCATCAACCGCCGCGTTCCCCTGAAGAAGGCGGGGCGTGAATTCCACGCCTGCTGCCCCTTTCATGACGAGAAGACCCCCTCTTTCACCGTCAGTCCGCAAAAACAGTTCTACCACTGTTTCGGCTGCGGCGCCCACGGCTCGGCCATCGGCTTTCTCATGGAGTATGACAATCTGGGTTTCGTCGAGGCGGTGGAGGAGCTGGCCGACTCCATCGGCATTGAAGTACCCCGAGAGGGGGAGCAGGAGCAGGGCCCCGATCGGCGCCCGCTCTATGCCATGATGACCGAGGCCTCCCGCTTCTTCCAACAACAGCTGCGTCACCACCCTCGGGCGCCGGCTGCCGTCGACTATCTGAAATCCCGCGGCCTGACCGGCGAAATCGCCGCCCGCTTCCACATCGGCTATGCCCCACCCGGATGGGACAATCTGTTGGCCACCCTGGGCAAAGACCAGACCTCCACCCGCCAGCTCGCCGAGTGCGGTCTCATCATCGAGCAGGACGGCAAGCGCTACGACCGCTTTCGCGATCGCATCATCTTCCCCATTCATGACAGCCGCGGCAGAGTGATCGGCTTCGGTGGGCGGATATTGGGAGATGACAAACCCAAGTATCTCAACTCACCGGAGACCCCCCTGTTCCATAAAGGGCGCGAACTCTACGGCCTCTTCGAGGCACGCAAGGCCGGCAGCAAACTGCAGCGCCTGCTGGTGGTCGAAGGCTACATGGATGTGGTGGCGCTAGCCCAGTTCGGCATCGACAACACCGTGGCAACCCTGGGAACCGCGACCACACAGGAGCATCTGGAGCTGATTTTCCGTACCTGCCAGGAGGTGATCTTCTGCTTCGACGGTGATCGCGCCGGACGCGACGCGGGCTGGAAGGCCCTGCAGAGCACCCTACCGGTGATGCGCGATGGACGCGAGGTGCGTTTTCTCTTCCTGCCCGAGGGGGAGGACCCCGACAGCCTGGTACGCAAGGAGGGTCGCGAGGGCCTCGAACAACGACTGAACCAGGCCCTGCCCCTCTCCGAGTTCCTCTTTCAGCAGCTCACCGCTCAGGTGAACATGCAGACCATCGACGGCCGCGCACACCTGGCCGAATTAGTGAAACCCCTACTCGAGCGTCTGCCCAACGGCCTGTTCCGGCGCATGATGTACCAACACTTGGAGAAGCTGGTCGGTATCCGCGACCGCCAGCTCGAACGCGCGGGCGCCATTTCAAGAAATCCGCCAAGAGCGGCGGACGCCATCCCTGCCTTCAAGAGTCAACGCCCCACGCCGATACGTTTAGCTATTGCACTTTTGCTCGACAATCCCCATCTTATCAATGTGGCTGACGCAGTCGACAACAGCTGGCAGGCATGGAACACAACTGGCACGCAACTCTTGTCACAACTTCTTGAAATTATTCGTTCTTATCCTACGCTTAATAAAGCGGCACTGTTGGAACGCTGGCGCGGTAGTGAACATTTCACCCACCTTAATAAGCTTGCGCAATACACCTTCGACCTGCCTGAAATGAACCAGGCGACAGAGTTGAGGGACGCCCTGCTAAAATTGAACAGTCAATTCCGCAAGGAGAGCCTCCCCCTACCCGGGAATCTCAAACCTAGCGAGCTGTCTGAGAGTGAAAGGGAAGCGCTCAAGCGGCGCTATCCGGGATCGAGAAGTAACGATGAGGAGGCGCCTTAATGAACTCGGTCTAATGGTAATCCCTAATATATCTAGTACACGCAGCCAGTGCTCTAGTACATATAGCCAGTGCTGTGCTAAAATGGTGTGTTCAGTCTGAACACGAGTGATACTCGTTGTAATTCTAGGGTAAAAGATGAACCAGGAACAGCAGCAATCTCAATTGAAGCAACTGATTGCAAAGGGTAAGGAGCAAGGTTTTCTGACCTATGCCGAGGTCAACGACCACCTGCCCGACGGCATTGTTGAACCCGAACAGATCGAAGATATCGTTCGCATGATCAACGATATGGGTATTACCGTACATGAAACAGCGCCCGACCTGGAAGAGAGCACCCTGAGCGACAACGCGGTCTCCGCCGACGAGGATGCCGCCGAAGCCGCCGCCGCCGCGCTGGCCAGTGTTGATAGTGAATTCGGGCGCACCACCGATCCCGTGCGCATGTACATGCGCGAGATGGGCACGGTCGAGTTGCTCACCCGCGAAGGCGAACTGCGCATCGCCAAGCGTATCGAAGAGGGCCTCAACCAGGTCTCCGCCGCCCTGGGCACCTTTCCGGTCGCCGTGGATATCCTCTGCACCCAGCTCGAGCGGATCCAATCGGGCGAGACCCGCCTGGCCGATGTCACCAGCGGCTTCATCGATCCCAACGAGCCGGATGAGATCCCCGCCCCGGCCAGCCAACCGGAGGTCATGGAAAGCAAGCCGTCTGCCGGCGACACCGCTGATGACGTAGCTGACGATGACAGCAGCAGCGACGAACCCGAGAGCACCGGCCCGGACCCCGAAGAGGTTGCCGCTAAGGCCAAGGAGCTGCGCAAACGCTATAAGACCCTCTGCGCCGCCCTGAAGAAGCACGACCGCGCCAACAGCAAAACCCAGAAGGCTCTGGAGGCCGTCTCCGAGACCTTCCTCGAATTCAAGCTGGTGCCGACCACCTTCAACATACTGGTCAACGCCCTGCGCAACACCATCGAGAGGATCCGCAACCAGGAGCGCATCATCATGAACCTCTGCGTCGACACGGCCCGCATGCCGCGCAAGGAGTTCATCGCCTCCTTCCCGGACAACGAGACCAACCTCGACTGGATCCACGATCAGATCAAGAAGGGCAAGGCCTACTCCGAGGCCCTACAGGAGCAGGCCGAAGAGATCCTGCGAGCGCAGAAACGCCTGGTCAAGATCGAAAAGGAGTGCCAGCTGAGCATCGGCGAGATCAAGGAGACCAACCGCAAGATGTCGATCGGCGAGGCCAAGGCCCGCCGCGCCAAAAAGGAGATGGTGGAGGCCAACCTGCGCCTGGTCATCTCCATTGCCAAGAAATACACCAACCGCGGCCTGCAGTTCCTCGACCTGATCCAGGAGGGCAACATCGGCCTGATGAAGGCGGTGGACAAATTCGAATACCGTCGTGGCTACAAGTTCTCGACCTACGCCACCTGGTGGATCCGCCAGGCCATCACCCGCTCCATTGCGGATCAGGCCCGCACCATCCGTATCCCGGTACACATGATCGAGACCATCAACAAGCTCAACCGCATCTCCCGCCAAATGATCCAGGAGATGGGCCGCGAGGCGACCCCGGAGGAGCTGGCCGAGCGCATGGACATGCCGGAGGACAAGATCCGCAAGGTACTGAAGATCGCCAAGGAGCCAATCTCCATGGAGACCCCCATCGGCGACGACGAGGACTCCCATCTGGGCGACTTCATCGAGGACGCCGGCGTGGTCTCACCCATCGAATCGGCCACCGCCGAGGGTCTAAGCGAGGCGACCCAGAACATGCTGGCTGGCCTCACCAGCCGCGAGGCCAAGGTCCTGCGCATGCGCTTCGGCATCGACATGAACACAGACCACACCCTGGAAGAGGTCGGCAAACAGTTCGATGTCACCCGAGAGCGTATCCGTCAGATCGAGGCCAAGGCGTTGCGCAAACTGCGCCACCCCTCCCGCTCCGACCGGCTGCGCAGCTTCCTCGACACCGAATGAAGATCAGCTTCACCCGCGACATCAGAACAGGCTGATTTCGTGGGTGAATCTGGTAGAATCCCCCCAATTACGGGCCCATAGCTCAGTTGGTTAGAGCAGGGGACTCATAATCCCTTGGTCCTAGGTTCGAGTCCTAGTGGGCCCACCATATATAAAACAATAAGTTATATAGATTTCTAACTTTTGTTTTTTGCTTCCGGTGCACATTTGTGCACAGTTAATAGATTTCCCCCTCAACGAAAGTTGGGGATATGGATAAAAAGCTGAAACTGATTTCAACGGACGCGCCGTCCTTCACCCTATAAACGAAAAACAGCCACAATTCCGAGAAATAGACCCTACCGAAAAAGGCTCGAAGTAAGCCACTCTTGCCCACCTTGCTCTGCATCCTCCAGGCGATAACCTTTTTGGAACAATTCCAGGCAGGCTTCCACTACCCTTGAGTCGTACCACTCGCCGGCTTTATCTAATATGTGGGATAGTGCCGCAGAGAGCGGCTGTGCCGGGCGATAGGGGCGGTGTGAGGTATAGGCCTCTACGGTGTCGGCCACCGCGACAATACGCGCCTCCAGGCAGATTTCCGAACCCATCAAACCGTAGGGATAGCCACTGCCGTCGAGACGCTCGTGGTGTTGCAGCACCACCTTCGCTACTGGCCAGGGAAAGTCGATCTCTTTCACTATCTCGTAACCCTTGAGGCAATGAGTCTTGAGATAGCTTCTATCCTCCGGTTGCAGCTTGCCTGGCCTGGAGAGAATCTCGGCAGGTACTGCAATTTTTCCTATATCATGCAGCAGCGCTGCGAAGAATATACCCTCTACCAACATTTCCGAAAGGCCTAAAAATTCCGCAATGGAGGCTGCCAGATGGGCCACACGGCGCTGGTGACCAGCGGTATAGGGGTCACGAGCCTCTACCACGTGGGCTACGGTGAACACAGTCTCCAACAGTATTCGCTTAATCTGTTTGGCGGCTTGTAGACGCTGCTCTTTAGCCTCTAGCCGCTCTGAAAGATCACGTAGGTAAGCGGTAAATACAGGTGCCGTTTCGGGATGTACCGCCACCACCGTCAGTTCCGCCGGAAACTCATTGCCGTTGGCACGCTGGGCCACCACTTCGACTCGCTTGCCGATCATATGGGCATCACCACCCGCCAAGAAATGGGTAATGCCCTTGTAGTGGGCATCTTGGTAGCGTTTTGGAATGATCTTTTCTGCCATGGGGCTGCCAATCACATCAGCCCGACGGTAACCGAAAGTGGCTTCCGCAGCCGGGTTGAATTCGATTATCCGACCAGCCTCATCGATTGTAATGATACAATCGAGTGCGTTCTCTACCAGTGCTCGCAACCAGGCGGCAGAGGGTTCCCCATAGCTGTGGTCAGAATCGCTGTTGTTCACGGATACCCCATTTCGCGAGATGAAACTTCTATTTGAATTGTAGTTTAGGAAATAAACCTACAAAC
>JASFJY010000018.1:0-14855 GCA_050119415.1 Chromatiales bacterium
CATGGGCAGGAACACCCAGGGCGTGATCATGATCCGTCTCAGCAAGGAGGAGAAACTGATCGGCATCGAGCGGGTGGAGTCCCTCGAGGACGTAGAGGATGAGGTCGACGCCGGGGATGAGAACGAATCCAGCAGCAGTGAATGACGCTCAATTCCAGATCCCTCAGTGATGGACGGAACTTCGATTAACAGGTAGGGTGCGGAGCACCGCGTCCTACTAGCAGTCTATATAAATCAATTAGTTGAGAGGAAAAGATGTTGCGAATCTTCAATTTCAGTGCCGGTCCCGCCATGTTACCTGAAGCGGTATTGCAGCAGGCCCAGTCGGAGATGCTGGATTGGCAGGGTTCTGGTATGTCGGTCATGGAGATGAGCCATCGAGGTAAGGAGTTCATGTCGATCGCCGAACAGGCCGAGGCCGATCTGCGGCAGCTGCTGGCGGTGCCGGACAACTACAAGGTCCTGTTTCTGCAGGGCGGTGCCTCGAGTCAGTTCGCCATGGTGCCGATGAATCTGACCCGCGACAACAAGAGGGTCGACTATATCAACACCGGCTCCTGGTCGAAGAAGGCGATCGCAGAGGCCAAGCACTTCGCCGAGGTCAACCTCGCCGCCACCACCGAGGCGAGCAAGTTCACCACCACGCCGGCTCAGTCCGAACTCAACTTGAGCGGCGACGCGGCTTATGTCCACTACACCCCCAACGAGACCATCCAGGGAGTTGAGTTCCCCTATGTACCCGATACCGGCAACGTGCCGCTGGTGGCCGATTTCTCCTCCACCATCCTGTCGCGACCGATCGACGTCAGCAGATATGGCATCATTTATGCCGGCGCGCAAAAGAATATCGGCCCTGCAGGTATCACCCTGGTGATTGTGCGCGAGGATCTGATCGGTAAGGCCATCGAAGGCACGCCGACCATGTTTCAGTACGCTACCCATAGCGATAACGGCTCCATGTACAACACCCCGCCCACCTACGGCTGGTACCTGTCGGGATTGGTCTTTAAATGGGCACTTGAGAAGGGCGGACTGAGCGCCATGGCGGAGATCAACCAGCGCAAGGCACAGGCACTCTACGACACCATCGATACCTCCGACTTCTATGCCAATCCGGTTGCTCTGGAGAGCCGCTCCTGGATGAATGTGCCCTTCACCCTGGCTGATGCGGAGCTGGATGCCAAGTTTTTGCAGGAGGCGGGCGCGGCCGGCCTCAAGACCCTCAAGGGTCACCGCTCCGTGGGCGGCATGCGGGCCAGCATTTACAATGCCATGCCGGAGCAGGGGGTGCGGAGCCTGATCGAATTCATGAAGGAGTTCGAGCGGGTCAATGGCTGATGTCCCTTATCGGCGCCGTATTCACACGTTAGATAACCCCCGCCGCACAGGTGAAGAAAAAAGAGAAGAAGTATGTATAAGCTATTGACTTTAAATAATATATCAGTTGCAGGTCTTGACCGGTTGCCGAGGGATAGCTACGAAGTGGCCTCGGAAGTCACTCACCCGGACGCCATTCTGCTGCGCTCCTACAAAATGCATGGCATGGTCGTGCCCGAGACAGTGAAGGCGATCGGACGCGCCGGTGCCGGCGTCAACAATATCCCTGTGGCCGACATGACCGCACGGGGTATCCCGGTTTTCAACGCGCCGGGCGCCAACGCCAACGCGGTCAAGGAGCTGGTGCTTGCCGGTGCCCTGATGGCAGCGAGGAACCTGGGCCAGGCCTGGAAGTTCGTCACCGATCTTACGGGCGAGGACGACGAGATAACCAAGCAGGTGGAGTCGGGTAAGAAGCATTTTGTCGGCTTCGAGCTGCCGGGGCGGACCATGGGAGTCATCGGCCTGGGCGCCATCGGCGTCAAGGTGGCCAACGCCTGCCGTGCGCTGGGCATGAAAGTGACCGGCTACGACCCCACCATCACCGTGCAGAGCGCCTGGAAACTGGCCTCTGAGGTGGAGCAGGCCTTGAGTGTGGATGACCTGCTGTCAAAGTCCGATTTCGTCACTTTTCATGTACCGCTGACCGAAGCCACGGCCAACACCATCAACGCTGAGCGCTTAAAGCTGATGAAACCGGGCGCGGTGCTGCTCAACTTCGCCCGTAACGGCATCATCGACGACGAGGCGGTCGTGGCGGCTCTTGATAGCGGCCACCTCTATGCCTATGTCTGCGATTTTCCGAGCAACCTGTTGAAGAACCACCCCCGGGTGATCACGTTGCCCCATCTGGGTGCCTCCACCAAGGAGGCCGAGGACAACTGCGCCATCATGGTGGCCGACGAGGTCCGTGACTACCTGGAGAACGGTAATATCAGCAACTCGGTCAACTTTCCCGAGATCAACCTGCCGCGAATCGGCGGCTTCCGCATCGCCGTGGTCAACAGCAACGTGCCCAACATGGTGGGGCAGATCTCCAGTGACCTGGGCATTGAAGGCATGAATATCGTCGACATGCTCAATAAATCCCGGGGTGATGTGGCAGTGACCCTGCTCGATGTGGACAAGGAGCCCTCGCAGAAACTGCTGGACAACCTGGCTTCGATCAACGGCGTGCTTTCGGTACGCAGCCTGGGTAGCACCCACTCCTGACTCCTGAACGCGATGCGGCGATGAGCGATAACGAGAAACTCAAAGCGATACGAGAACGCATCGATCAGATCGACCGGCAGCTGCAGGTGTTGATCGTAGAGCGGGCCGAGGCGGCACAGGAGGTGGCGCGGATCAAACTCAATGAAGATCCCAACGCGAAGTTCTATCGTCCCGAGCGGGAGGCGGAGGTGCTGCGACAGGTCAAGTCACGCAATAACGGGCCTCTCGAGGGGGAAGTGGTGGCGCGGCTGTTCCGCGAAATCATGTCGGTATGCCTGGCCTTGGAACAGCCGCTCAAGGTGGCCTTTCTCGGACCGGAAGGGACTTTCACCCAGACCGCGGCGTTGAAACATTTCGGCCATGCGGTGCAGACCCATTCGATGGGATCGATCCCCGATATTTTCCGCGAGGTGGAGGCGGGCGCCTGTCACTACGGTGTGGTGCCGGTGGAGAACTCTACCGAGGGAGTGATCAGCCACACCCTCGATACCTTCCTCAATTCGCCGCTGCGCATCTGCGGTGAGGTCACTCTGCGCATTCGGCACAACCTGTTGAGCCGCGAGACGCAGATGTCGGTCATCGGCAAGATCTATTCCCACGCCCAGTCCCTCGCCCAGTGTCGCGGTTGGCTTGATCTGCATCTGCCCGGCGTGGAGCGGATCGCCGTGGGCAGCAATGCGGAGGCTGCCAAGCTGGCCGCCGCGGAAGCGGGGGCCGCGGCGATCGCCGGCGACGCGGCGGCCGATCTCTATCAGCTGCGGACCCTGGTTGCCAGCATCGAGGACGAGCCGGGCAACACCACCCGTTTTTTGGTTATCGGTAAACAGGATGCGGCACCCAGTGGCGACGATAAGACCAGCCTGATGTTCTCCACCCAGAACCGGGCGGGTGGTCTCCACGCCATGCTGAGTCCCTTCGCCCGACACGGCATCAGCATGACGCGTATCGAGTCGCGCCCTTCACGCCGCGGTCAATGGGACTATGTCTTCTTTGTCGATGTCGACGGCCACCGGGAGGACGAAAACCTGCACCTGGCCCTGCAGGAACTTGAGCAGGTCGCCAGCCAGTTCAAGATCCTGGGTTCCTATCCCAAAGCGGTGTACTAGCGATCGCATGCTCAGTAGAAAGACGCAGACACCCATACCATGAACAGATTTCTCGACATCACCGCACCGGGCATCAGCGAACTCAATCCCTATGTGCCGGGAAAGCCGCTCTCGGAGCTGGAACGCGAACTGGGCATCTGCGATTCGATCAAGCTGGCTTCCAACGAAAATCCACTCGGCGCCAGTTCGCGGGTCGCCCAGGCCATCGAGGCGGCGCTGCCGGAACTCGCCCGCTATCCGGACGGAGGCGGTTATGAGTTGCGCCGGGCCCTGGCAAAGAAGCACGGGATCGCAGCGGAGTGCATCACGCTGGGCAATGGCTCCAACGATGTGCTGGACATGGTGGCGCGGGTCTTTCTGGGGCCGCACGCAGAGTCCCTCTTTTCCCAATACGCCTTTGCCGTCTATGCCATCAGCAGCCAGGCGGTCGGCGCCACCCTGGTGGTCGCTCCGGCGCAGGATTACGCACACGACCTGCAGGCGATGCGCTCGCGCGTCGGACCGAACACCCGGGTAGTCTGGATTGCCAATCCCAACAACCCGACCGGGACCTGGCTGGCGCGAGACACGCTACATGCCTTTCTGTGTGATCTGCCGTCCCAGGTGATTGTCGTGCTGGACGAGGCCTATACGGAATATGTGGAGCAGCCCGACTATGCGGACGCTACCCAGTGGCTTGAAGCCTTTCCCAACCTGATCGTTACCCGTACCTTCTCCAAGGCGTACGGTCTGGCATCGCTGCGCATCGGCTACGCCCTCGCGCACGCGGATATTGCCGACCTGCTGAATCGGGTCAGGCAGCCGTTCAACGTCAACGCGCTGGCCCAGGTGGCCGCCCTGGCGGCACTCGAGGACCAGGACTTTATCGAAAGGTCGCTGACCGTGAATCGTGTCGGTATGCGGCAACTCACGGAGGGCGTCGAAGCGCTTGGTCTTGGTTACATCCCTTCGGTGGGTAATTTTCTCGCGGTGGATTTCGCCCGCGAGGCGGCTCCGATCGACCAAGCCTTGCTGCAACGGGGCTGTATTACTCGCTCTCTGGCCAATTACGGGATGCCGAACCATCTGCGCATCACTATCGGCCTGGAAAGTGAGAACAGTCGTCTGTTGACGGCCTTGGGCGAGGTATTGGCGCGGTGATTGAGAAGCTGGCCATTATCGGAGTGGGCCTGATCGGCGGCTCCACGGCGCTGGCCCTGCGTGAAGCCGGCGCGGTCAAGGAGGTGGTCGGCTGCGGTCGCAGCGAGAGCAACCTGGCCAAGGCGGTCGAATTGAATATCCTCGACCACTACACGCACCAGGTGGCGGAGGCGGTACAGGGGGCCGATATGGTGCTGCTCGCCGTGCCCCTGGGCGCGATGCGGCAGACCCTGGCGGCCATGCGTGGTCATTTGGCCCCAGACGCGGTGGTGACAGACGTCGGCAGTGTCAAAGGTAGCGTGATCGACGACCTGCGGGCGGTGTATGGCGAGATTCCGGAGTTTTTCGTGCCGGGCCATCCGATCGCCGGTACCGAACGTAGCGGGGCCGAGGCGGCATTCGCCTCGCTCTATCGCAACCGGCGCGTGATTCTGACACCTTTGCCCGAGACCGCTGAGGCTGCCGTGACCGCGGTGGAGCGAATGTGGCGCCAATGCGGCGCCGGGGTCACTCGCATGTCGGTAGCTCATCACGACGAGATTCTGGCCGCCACCAGCCATCTGCCCCATATGCTCGCCTTCAGCCTGGTCGACAGTCTGGCGCGTTTGAAGGAGAACAACGAGATGTTCACCTACGCTGCCGGCGGCTTCCGGGATTTTACCCGCATCGCCTCGAGTAATCCGGTGATGTGGCGCGACATCTGCCTGGCCAACCAGCAGGCTCTCGGTCAGATGTTGACCCGTTTCGCCGATGAACTCCACGAACTGGCCCGGATCCTCGAACAGGGGGATGGCGAGGGGTTGCTGGAGATCTTCGAACGGGCCAAGCGGGCGAGAGACAGATATATCGACGGCGTAGAGTGAGCGCCGGGCATCTCAATTCACAATTCATGAATTTTTCGATTTATTGATGACCATGCCGAATGACCAAAGTTTGAACTACAGGGTAACACCGGGTGGCAGACTCAGCGGCCAGCTGCGCGTACCGGGCGACAAGTCGATCTCCCATCGTTCGATCATGCTGGGTTCACTGGCGGACGGAATTACCGAGATAACAGGCTTTCTCGAAGGCGAGGACAGCCTGGCGACCCTCAACGCCTTTCGCGCCATGGGGGTGAAGATCGAAGGACCTTCAAACGGACGCGTGACCATACACGGCGTTGGCATGCGGGGTCTGAGTGCGCCGCCAGCACCCCTCGATTTAGGCAACTCCGGCACCTCCATGCGGCTGCTCTCCGGGCTCCTGGCTGGTCACGGTCTCGCGGTGACGCTGACCGGTGATCACTCCCTCTCCGGTCGACCGATGAGGCGCGTCATCGAACCCCTGACCCGCATGGGTGCCCATATCGCTGCCACCGAACAAGACACCGCACCGTTGGCGATTGCCGCCGACCATCCGTTGAAGGGGATCGACTACCCGCTGCCGATGGCCAGTGCCCAGGTCAAGTCGGCCGTGCTGCTGGCGGGTCTCTATGCCGAGGGTGAAACCAGCGTCACCGAGCCGGCGCCGACGCGTGATCATACAGAGCGCATGCTGCAGGGCTTTGGTTATGCGGTGAAACGTGAAGGCAGCCGAATCTCACTCTGCGGCGGAGGGCGGCTCAAGGCCTGCAAGATCGATGTGCCTGCCGATATCTCATCGGCGGCCTTTTTCATGGTCGGTGCAAGCATCGCGCCGGGATCCGAACTGTTGCTGAAACATGTCGGTATCAATCCCACCCGTGATGGCGTGATCGCTATTCTGCGTCTGATGGGCGCCGACATCGTGTTGCGGAATGAACGCAAGGTGGGTGGCGAGCCGGTCGCCGATATCCACGTATGCGCCAGTCAACTGCATGGCATCGATATTCCCGAAGAACTGGTGCCCCTGGCCATCGATGAGTTTCCGGCGCTCTTCATTGCCGCGGCCTGCGCCGAGGGCGTCACCCGTCTGAGCGGCGCCGAGGAACTTCGGGTCAAGGAGAGCGATCGCATCCAAGTGATGGCGGACGGTCTTCTGGCACTGGGCATCGAGGCGCAACCGACTGCGGGCGGTATCCACATTACCGGCGGCACCCTGCGCGGTGGCCGGGTGGCGAGTCATGGCGACCATCGCATCGCCATGTCTTTCGCCATCGCGGCCCTGCGGGCCGCCGCAGCGATCGAGATCCTCGACTGTGCCAATGTGAACACCTCCTTTCCCGGTTTTGTC
Organism: Chromatiales bacterium; assembly: GCA_050119415.1. Lineage (GTDB taxonomy): Bacteria > Pseudomonadota > Gammaproteobacteria > Chromatiales > Chromatiaceae > Thiodiazotropha. Next base: position 7,026 of record JASFJY010000018.1, read on the forward strand.
GAGCTGGCGGCGTCGTCCGGGTTGCAGATCCAGCAGGAGACGCTATGAGTGACGTACCGATCATCACCGTGGACGGACCCTCCGGTTCTGGCAAGGGGACCGTTTCGCAACGGGTGGCGGACACTCTCGGCTGGCACTTACTCGATAGCGGAGCGATCTACCGGGTGCTCGGATTGCTCGCTTCGCGCTCGGGTATTGAGCATGAAAATGTCGATAAATTGGTGGAACTCGCGGAAAACATGCCGCTATCTTTCGATGGAGAAAGGGTGCTGTTGGATTGCGAGGAGGTTACGGATGCCATTCGCACCGAGCGTGCCGGCAACCAGGCATCCAAGGTGGCGTCGATCCCCCGGGTCAGGGAGGCGCTTTTGACCTGGCAACGCAATTACGCCCGCCCCCCCGGCCTGGTGGCGGACGGCCGGGATATGGGAACCGTGGTTTTCCCCCTGGCCCAGGTGAAGATTTTTCTCACGGCCAGTCCGGTAGAGAGAGCCAAAAGACGCTATAAACAGTTGAAAGAAAAGGGATTGGGTGTTAACCTGCCCGATCTCATTGAGGAGATCAGAGAGCGCGACGAGCGCGACAGTCGCAGAGCGGTAGCGCCCCTGATGGCGTCCGCATCCGCACTGCAGCTCGATTCGACAGATCTGACAATCGACGAAGTCTACGATCAAGTGATGAGGAAGGTCCTGGAGACCTTCACGGGCCTGTATCGCTAACCAAGGCGGTTTCTGAGATGGGATAGGGCGGCCGGTTATTACCGGCTATTGTGTTTAACTTAACAAAACTGACGTCGCCCACTTGTCAAAGTCGGTGTCGTCGATGCAACCTCTGTGTTGCAGGAAAACCAATCAAATGACCGAAACTTTTGCAGAATTATTTGAGGAGAGCCTCTCCAGTACCCAGCTTCGTTCCGGTGCCATCATCATCGGTACAGTTATGGATATCACATCCGAAGCTGTCATTGTCAATGCCGGCCTGAAATCCGAAGGCGTTATTCCGCGATCCCAGTTCCTCAACCAGGACGGCGAGATCGAGGTTGCCGTCGGCGACCAGGTCGAAGTGGCGCTGGATGCCGTGGAAGACGGTTATGGCGCCACCCGGCTCTCCCGTGAAAAGGCAAAGCGCGACCAGGCGTGGAAGGTGCTCGAAAAGGCCCACGAGGCCGACGAGACAGTCATCGGCCGCATCAGTGGCAAAGTCAAAGGCGGTTTCACTGTCGAGATGAGCGACATCCGCGCCTTCCTGCCCGGCTCGCTGGTCGATGTGCGCCCGGTGCGCGACACCACCTATCTCGAGGGCAAGGACCTTGAATTCAAGGTGATCAAACTGGATCGCCGGCGCAACAACGTGGTGGTCTCACGTCGCGCCGTGGTCGAGCAGGAGTACAGCGAAGAGCGAGAGAAGCTGCTGGAGAACCTGCAGGAAGGCCAGGAGATCACGGGTGTGGTCAAGAACCTCACCGACTACGGCGCCTTCGTCGACCTGGGTGGTATCGATGGATTGTTGCACATCACCGACATGGCCTGGAAGCGCGTCAAGCACCCCTCCGAGGTGGTCGAGATCGGCGATGAAATTCAGGTCAAAGTTCTCAAGTTCGATCGTGAACGCAATCGCGTCTCCCTGGGGCTGAAGCAAATGGGTGACGATCCCTGGGTTGCATTGGCGCGGCGCTATCCGGAAAGCACACGCCTGTTCGGCAAGGTCACCAACATCGCCGACTACGGCTGCTTCGTTGAGATCGAGGAGGGTGTTGAGGGCCTGGTTCACGTCTCCGAGATGGATTGGACCAACAAGAACGTTCATCCCTCGAAGATTGTCTCCCTGGGCGACGAGGTTGAGGTGATGGTGCTGGATATCGATGAAGAGCGTCGTCGTGTCTCCCTCGGTATCAAGCAGTGCAAGTCCAATCCCTGGGACGAGTTCGCCGCCACCCACAAGAAGGGCGACCACGTCACGGGTAACATCAAGTCGATCACCGACTTCGGTATCTTTATCGGCCTTGACGGCGGTATCGATGGCTTGATCCATCTCTCCGACATCTCCTGGGATGACGAGGGTGAAGATGCGGTGCGCAGGTTCAAGAAGGGTGACGAAGTGGAGACCGTGGTACTTTCCGTCGATCCCGAGCGCGAGCGTATCTCTTTGGGCATTAAGCAACTGGCGCAGGACCCCTTCTCCTCCTTTGTCGCGGCGAACGAGAAGGGCAGCGTTGTCAAGGGCACCGTGGCTGAGGTTGATGCCAAGGGGGCCGTGGTGACATTGGCTGAGGGTGTCGAAGGCTACCTGCGTGCCTCCGAATTGTCGCGTGATCGCGTCGAGGATGCCCGCAGCGTGTTGAAAGAAGGGGATGAGATCGAGGCCAAATTTCTCGGCGTGGATCGTAAGAACCGCACGATTTCGCTCTCGATCAAGGCGAAGGATGCCGATGAAGAGGCGGCTGCCATCAAGGGTTATGCCCGTGAAGCCGCGTCCAGTGCACCGACACTGGGCGATCTGCTGAAAGAGCAGATGGACAGTCAGAACGATTGATTCATCTATTTTTCGGCAGACTTTGGTAAACGTTGATACCCGTGGGGACCGCATTGGCGGTCTCCACGATCAGCAAACTGGAGTAGTGACAAGAATGACAAAATCCGAGTTGATTGAAATAATTGCCAAGGAGCAGAGTCATCTGGCTTATCGGGATGTGGAATTGGCGGTCAAGTGCATGATCGAACACATGAGCCAGTCACTGGCATCCGGTGAACGGATTGAAATACGTGGGTTCGGCAGTTTCTCCCTCCACTACCGTCCGCCGCGCATGGGCCGAAATCCGAAAACCGGCAAAACCGTGGCCTTGTCAGGCAAGTACGTACCCCATTTCAAACCGGGAAAAGAGCTGCGTGACCGGGTCAATGATGGATTTGTCACTGAGCAGGAAATAAGGATTGAAGCCTGAGGTACGGCAACGCCGCGGCTTCGGCGTCCACCTCGCGAGAAGAGTGCTTAGCCGACCTGCTGCTGCAACCGACGCTTTTCCAAGAGCACTTCTTCCGGGAAAGCACAGATAAACTGGCTGCCGACACCGGGCTGGCTGGATATTCTCAACTCTCCATCGTGTCTGGCAATGATGTGCTTGACGATCGCCAATCCCAGTCCGGTGCCTCCCGATTGGCGTGAGCGGGCCTTGTCGACGCGGTAGAAGCGTTCCGTGAGCCGGGGAACATGTTTCTGCTCGATACCTGGTCCCGTGTCTGAGACGCTCAGGCAGGCTTCATCACCCTCGCGCTTCCAGCTCACCTCGATACGGGTTTTGGGCGGGGTATGTATGACGGCATTGAATATCAGGTTGGAGAAGGCGCTTTGCAGTTGATGCTCATCACCCAATAGACACAGTTCACTGTCAACTTCGAGGTTGATGTCATAGTCGCCTTTTTGATCCGCCAAAGCGCGCGCCTGCTCAATAATCTTCTGTAACAGTTCCGGTATCATCACCGGCTTCTCTGACGCGGCATCTTTAACTTTACCCATCTCGAGTCGGGAAAGGGTCAGCAGATCGTTGATGATACTGTTCATCCGCTCAGCCTGTTGCAGCATCAGCGTGAAGGGGCGCCGTTGAAAGGGCAACAACTCATTGTCACCCAAGTTTTCCAGGAACCCGGTGATGACGGTCAGCGGGGTTCGCAACTCGTGTGAGACATTGGAGACGAAATCGCGTCGGGTCTGGTTGAGATTGTAGATTTCAGTAATATTCCTGACGACCACCAACCGCTGTGACCGTTTGCTGCCGAAGGGGGTGATGCGCAGAGAGATGATGACTGCCTTGTTAATGGGCGAGGGAAAGTCCAGCGGTTTGTGGTAGTCGGGCGCATCGATGTAATCCTGTAATCCCTCGATGTGGAGCAGGTCTGTCAATGGAACACCCTCATTACTGGGCCAGCTGATTTCCAACAGCTGTTTGGAGGCCGGGTTGGCCCACTCGACCTGCCCCGACTTGTTCAAAATGATCAAGCCATCGGGTATGGAACTGGCCACCTTGCGAAATCGTGAGGCGAAACGGTTCAGTGTGCGTTTGCGTTTGCGGCTGCGCATTCGGTGTCGCGCCAGCTCTTTGTAGATAAGCCCCCAGACATCCGGCGGATAGGGTGGAGTAATTTGCTGCTCACGCTGGATAAACCGAGCCAAGCGAATCAGATAGAAGGCGTGTTTGGTGACATAGAGCAGACCGGCCACGAGCAGTGCGATCGCCGGCTGATCGATCAGGTAGCCGATCGTTACACATACCAGGATGATGCCAACCAGTTGGCTCAATTCGATTTTCAGATAGGGCTTCACGGTCAGTGCCGGGGCTGATCCAGGGCGGTGGGGGTGAAACGGTAGCCGACACCGCGCACGGTCTGAATAAAGGTATCGTGGCCGCTGGAAGTCAATAGCTTTCTCAGACGCCGGATGTGGACATCGACGGTGCGTTCCTCCACATAGGCGCCGTCGCCCCAGACCTTATCGAGGATCTGCGAGCGGGTGTAGGCCCGATCCGGATGAGACATGAAAAAGTGCAACAGGTTGTATTCAGCCGGAGAGAGATAGAGGGGTTGTTCCATCAGGGTCACCTGATGACGCACCGGATCGATACTAAGGCCGCTGAATTCAATCGTTTTTTCTTCATCGATATCGCTATTGCGTCGGATCACAGCCTTGATACGTGCCACCAGTTCACGGGGGGAGAAGGGCTTGGTGACATAGTCGTCCGCTCCGCTGTCGAGGCCTTGCACTTTGTCGGATTCATCGGCGCGAGCGGTCAGCATGATGATCGGGGGGGTTTTCCTGTGGGCATTCTGTTTGAGTTCTTTGGTGAATTCGAGACCAGAGCGGCCCGGCAGCATCCAATCCATCAGAATCAGGTCGAACTCGCTCTGTGATAGGAGTCTGCGTGCATCCTGAGCGTTGTCCGCATCATTCACTTGATAGTCTAGCGGTTCAAGGATGTAGCGTATCATCTCTCTGATTTCCGGCTCGTCTTCAACGATCAAAATCCTCTTCATACTTGAATAACGCCCTGAATGCCCCAATATTGCTATAACTATATGACATTTGTTTGACAAAAGGCCACGCGGGTTTGGCGGGCGGGATTTCTAAAGCCGTCTCGACGCTATTGATGCTGCCAATCAAAATCCGCTCGTTCGGCCCTAAGCCGCTGTTTTATTTTGGATTCAATAGAAGTCAGTGGGAAGGCTCCGTGCCGGGTGGAGGTGCGGCGCTCCCGGGAAGCCTATTCGGATGAAAAAAAATCGATCCAACTGCTTGTGATTCAAGATGTTAGCAGTAATAATTTACCACTGGGCCCGCAGGGCGTGTGACTAAAGAAACTTCGTGGAAAACTATTTAATACTGGCAGTTCTGCTGGTACTCTCCGGCCTATTCTCCGGATCAGAGACAGCCTTGGTTTCTCTCTCAATGGCCCGAGCAGAATCACTCTACAAGGAGGGTAGGCGGGGTTCACACGCCCTCTACCTGCTAAAAAAAGATCCCAGCCGCATGCTGATCACCATTCTGATCGGCAACAATGTGGTGAATATCGCCGCCTCGGCCATGGCCACCGTCATTGCCACCGACTACTTCGGCGATAGCGGACCGGGGATAGCCGTTGGCGTGCTCACTATCCTCATCCTGATATTCGGTGAGATTACGCCAAAAAGTCTCGCCACCCGCTTTTCCGAGCGCATCTCGCTCTTTATCTCCCCGGTGATCTACGCCTTCATGCGCCTGATCTATCCGTTGGTATGGCTGTTTCAACTCTTCACCAACTGGGTGCAGTCCACCACCCGCGCCATGGAGGACCCGCTGGTCACCGAATCGGAGGTGATCACCCTCATCGAACACGGTGAGGAAGAGGGCGTGATCGACACCGGCGAGCGGGAGATGATCGAGCGCATCTTCAACTTCAACGACCTCAAGGCGGAAGATGTTATGACGCCGCGGCGTCAGGTGTTCCGCCTGGACGGGCGACGCACGATGAGAGAGGTCCTGCCGGAGATCCTGGAGCAGAACTACTCGCGCATACCTCTCTACAGCGAGGATCCGGATGAGATCGTCAACTTGGTGATTTTACGGGATCTGATCAACGTGATGGCTACCGGCAACCTCGATCAGCCCATTGCGGAGTTAGGCCAGGAACCGCTTTTCACGCCGGCCAACACCCCCATCGATGAATTAATTCGCACCCTCAAGACCAAGAGTATGCACCTGGCCGTAGTGGTCGATGAGCATGGCGCCATGGTGGGGGTGGTCTCACTGGAGGACCTGTTGGAGGAGTTGGTAGGCGAGATCTATGACGAGACCGATGAGATACCGGAAGACCTGATGGCGCTCGAAGAGAACAGGATACTGGTCAAGGGTACGGCGGAACTGCGTGTGGTCGAAGAGTTTTTCGACATCGACATTCCCGGCAAGCCGACTGACACCATCAACCGTTGGCTGCTGGAGCACACGGAGCGTATCCCGGCCAAGGATGAGACCTTCCAACTCGATGGTCTGTTAATAACGGTTCAGGATGCCTCATCCCGGCGCATCCATCAGGTCATCCTGCAAAAAATCGAGCCGGATGAAGAGAGTGGTGAAGAAAAGTCGACGGGTTGAGAAGCCGAATCTATCACCCGGTTGCTTAGAAAATAAATTAGCTTGTCGTTTTTGCCTGTTATTCCAGGAATATCAGCAAAGTGCATTGCGAAGTTTTTCAACGCAGAGTTGCTACATTTCAGGCGGTATGCGCCGATTCATGAAGTGATCAGAGGTTCCTTTCGTTAACTATTTCGCGATTTCCCTAATTTGCATTTGATAAGATCACGACGACGTTACAGCTCGATATCACCGATACCGCAGAGCGCTTGAAAAATCACAAACAAGCAATTTAGGGCTCGATCAATATCAACTGTTAGTAACAAACAAGGATAAAGGTTCCAGCAGCTTCAATCCCGCTTTTTTGGCGGTTTTGCTTGGACGCCTATAACATGGAGTCTACTAATGAAAATCATCGATAATTCAGCCCGTTGTCGTGGAAAAATCAGGGGCTATCGTTCTTCTATTCGCTTAAGCCTTAGTCTAAGAAATTTCTTTAATCTTAAGAAAGTCCCGACCACGGGCAGGGGTGCTGTTACGGCGTTCATCTGTTTAACCGTACTATGTGTATCGACGGCTAATGCGCTAACCATAACCTCAAATCAAACAGGCACAGACGGCGGCTACTACTATTCGTTCTGGACAGATTCTCAGGGAACGGTCTCCATGACGATGGGATCTGAGGGCAATTACAGCACTTCATGGAGCAACACCGGAAATTTTGTTGCTGGTAAGGGCTGGGAAACCGGTGGACGCAGAACGGTTAACTACTCAGGCAGCTTCAATCCTTCAGGCAATTCTTATTTGACGCTCTACGGCTGGACAAGAAATCCGCTCATAGAGTATTACATCGTCGATAACTGGGGCACTTACAGGCCTCAGGGAACCTTTCTTGGCACAGTTACCAGCGATGGCGGCACATACGATATCTACCGGACGCAGAGAGTCAATGCCCCCTCTATTGAAGGCACACAAACCTTTTATCAGTACTGGAGTGTCCGGCAGGGCAGAAGAACAGGCGGAACCATCACCACGGGCAACCACTTTGACGCCTGGGCCAGTGTTGGTTTGAACCTGGGCACTCACGATTATATGATCCTTGCAACTGAGGGCTATCAAAGCAGTGGCAGCTCAAATATTACGGTAGGCAGCACGAGCTCCGACGACACAAACAATGACGATACAAACAACGACGATACAGACTCCGACAATGACAGTAGCGGTAGCAACAAT
>JASFJY010000019.1:0-14537 GCA_050119415.1 Chromatiales bacterium
ACCCCGTGCAACATGAAGGTTTCGGGAAAGGCCGCTGGATCCTGCGCGACAATGGCCGGAAAGGTGTTTTCGACCACCGCGTCGCTGTTGACGTCCACATCGCCCAACTTCTCGCCAATGAATCCGTTCAGCGCCGAAACACCCGCCTTGTTGGTATAGTTGCCGTAGTTGTATTCATCAACCAGGTCCCTGAAATCAGTCGGGGCGTACATCAGAAGTGAGCGACCGAGAGCGTCCGGACGGTGGGTCATCAGCCATCCGGCCAAATGCGCGCCCGCCGATTGCCCCAGCAGGTTGACGGGACCGGAAGCGCCGTAGCCGGAGGCGTTGGCCTCCACCCAATCCAGCGCCGCTTCGATATCGGCGGTGATCTCCTGCCAACCGACGTCGCCGTTGCACTCGATATTGCCGTCGCTCTCCCCCACCAGTCTATAGAAGGGGGCGAAGACCACGAAGCCCTGATCCGTATAGTGGGATATCTGCGACTCCAGACCGAAGAAACCGAAGCCGCGATATTTCCAGCTGCCACCGTGAATAGCAAGCAGCGGTTTCAGGCCGGTGGCGGCGATGTCCTTCTTGTAGACGCGCATTTCGAGAGAGCATGAACCGTCGCCGCGGTAGACTGGGACAGTAAGAAAATCACCCCTTTTCACTCGTTCTGTGACAACAAATCTACAAGCAATAGGTCCTATTAACCCATCGCGCGTGTTACAGTTAGCAAGGGCTTTACTTATAGCATTTTTATCATTGACATAATGATCAATGACCTCATCATGCTCCAGATATTCGACGCGCTGCATATAGGGCTGATAGTTGCCCGCAATACTCTTCACACCGATATCGAAGCGGTTTCCCGGCGTCAGGGTCCAGGTGTCGAGGGGCACCATATCGCTGTCTTCGGCGTTTCCGAGTTTTTCGGCCCCCGAAGCGTTGAGGCAGTATTGGGCGTAAGAGATCTCCTGGAAGGGCGCGCTCTCGGGCAGCGCGGCCACCCGCATGTCGGTCATCAGCGCCTGACTTGTCTGGCAGGCGAGCGATCCACCGATAATCTCCTTCAATAGCTCCCTGTCGCCCACCAACAACGCATAGAGTATCTCGCTCTTATTGCTCTCCAGATATTCGAAGGTCACCGGCAACAAGCCGGCGGTACCGTGAAGCAAGGCGCCGATCTGCTTCAGGGTCTCATCCGAGATGTCCGGCAGCACATAGGTCTTTGACTCCCCCCCTAGCGCATCTTCTACATCCTCCTGAATCTTCGCCTGTTGTTCTACCAAGATCGTGTCGTAATAGGTGTTGACATCTCCCACGGAAATCTCGCCGGCTTTATCCTCAATATAGTTTTTCACCATATTGATGAGGATCGAGCCGATCGGGCCTAAAACATTGTGAAAGGGGTTGTCGAGTCCGTGAAGATCCAGATCGCCATCGTAACTGAAAAAATCGCCGTCAAGATAGACCTTGGGGCTGATCTTGATAGCATGCTCACCCGCGCTCGGATCGGGTTCCGGATTGAGTACGACTTTGACAATCAAGTTCATGCGGAAATTTGCATCGTAATCGAAGGAGCCGCTGTCATTGTAGTATCTGACGCACTTTCCTAAAAACTTAAAGCCCGCCTTTAATTTAATTTTTCCATCGGCATCGATAGTGCCCAGAAGATTTGCGGTGGCGACAATGGGCGCGCTCAACTTGTCCAAAACAAATTGAAAGTTCGACGAGGAGTCGAGCCTGACCGTGGCGTGCATTTTGGACAATTTACCGTATTTGGAACAACTTCCTTTCTCTTTGTCCTCAAGGTCCGCGTCAAACAACAACGCCCCCTCATTCAGCGAGATATTGGCCTCATTGAGACGCTCTTCGATCTTCTCGCCGATCAGCAGGCTCAGCATGTCGCCCGACGACTTCGACCGCTCGATGTAATTATCCAGTTCCGCAACACTGAAGCTGTAGGTGTTGGCCAGCAGAATCTCCGGCACCAGAGCGGCCAGAAGGAGAAGCACTACTCTCGACATGTTAAACTCCCTTGTCTTTAAGGTACCTCTGATCAATTCATGAATCGTCGTGTGACGGCTGAAAGTCACCGGCTCTGCATTGAAAAATTTCGCAATAGCGGGCTATAACGTAGGCTCCGCGCCTTGATCTGAAACATTTCATCTCGCCAAGCCCTCGGCCCGGAATCAATAAGAGGTTTCTTAGTTACTGTATTTCAATGTTGGATAGTTGCAGCAAGCTCGTCTCATCCGTGCAGTCACCTATATCCGCATAATAGGCTGTTACGGGAGTCTCCAGCACTTCGGCGCTTGTCAACCTGATGACGGTCTCAACAAACTGAGGCGCGGAACGGCTCATGTGAGCATGAGCGTTTTGAAAGCTTCCGGCACAATCTCCCGGTGTGACGGTAAAGCCTACGAAAATGCCGCTACTGGTCTCTCTGAGGAAATCAATGCTCAAACCTGTTTGAGATTCCTCGGCGGCGTTTGTGGAAGAGATGTTGAAGAGTAAGAAAAGGGTTATTATCCATAACTTCAATGGGTGCTCAGACACGGCAAACAATCCTTATTTTTCCATCGCTGATTATTCTAAAATCCAGGACCTACCTAAAAGACAAGCCCGAGAACATTGCGAAGATTATTCATCATAATCTCTCAAGGCAAATTCAGAGTAGCATACGGAAAGTCCATCAGGCAATTCTTTAGATGCGGCGTTTCGGTAAGTGAATATCAATACGATCCAGTCAGTCCTTGTCACCGGTCAGCTTGTCTTCAACGAAACAGACCACCTGCCCTAACCCAGGTGCGGTGATTCCAGATAGGCCGCGGACTGCATCTCCTTGAGACGGCTGACGGTGCGCTGGAACTCGAACTTCAGGCGCGTTCCGCTGTAGATCTCATGTGGAGGATTCTCCGCGCTCACCACCAACTTAACCTTGCGGTCGTAGAAGACGTCGATGAGATTGATGAAGCGGCGCGTGCGGTCGTCCCAGGTGCCGTCGAGGTGGGGGATGTCGGAGATGAAGACGGTATGGTGGCTGCGCGCCAGCTCGAGATAGTCGTTCTGCCAGCGCGGCGGACCGCACAACGCATTGAAGTCGCACCAGATCACGCCGCCTCCGCGCTTAACAAAGCGGATCGGCCGGCCCGGCACCTGAAAACGCCCCAGCTCTTCCACCCGCTCGCCGGCCAGCCGGTCGAACTCCCGGCTCAGATTGACCGTCGCCCCGTCACCCAGGGGCGTATGGTAGGCCGAGGAGGTCTCGAACAGCTGCAGCCGATAATCCAGCTCGCCGCCCAGTTCGATGACCTGATTGTTGACTTTCAGTATCTCGATGGCCGGCAGGAAACTGTCGCGCTGGATGCCATCCATATAGAGCTTGTCGGGCGGCTGGTTTGAGGTGGTGACCAAAGTAATGCCGGCGCCCTGCATGGCTTCCAGCAGACCGCGCAGCAGCATGGCGTCACCGATATCGATGACGTGGAACTCGTCCAGACAGAGCACCCGAAAGCGCTTCGCCATCTCGCCGACGATCAGATCGATGGGTGCCGCCCTGCCTTCGCGCTGCCGCAACGCCTCGTGCAAGCGGCGCATGAAGCTGTGAAAGTGGTGGCGTTCGATAGCGAGGTCGCGATGGTAGGAACAGAACAGATCCATCAGCCAGGTCTTGCCGCGGCCGACCCCACCCCAGAGATAGATCCCCGTTACCTGAACAGATTGGCGTCGCCAAAGCCAGCCCCGGGTCCGCGGCTTATGCAGCAGATTTTCAGCCAGTTGATCAAAGGCCGCCAATACCCGCTCCTGATCGGAATCACGTTGAAAGCCGCTTTGCTGAACCAGTTCTAGATAGTGTTCGCTCAGTGACATCTGTTGTGTCTAAACGCTATAGCACCTCGGGGTGACACCACCCTGGCGCAGGGTGGAACAGAGCCCCACCCATCCAGGCTGAATGGAAGCGACCTTATCTGCCCATCATGCCTTTGATGGCGGTCGGGATATCGGCGGGAAAGAGCACCATCTTGCCGTTGTCCGAGGTGGCCACATTCTCCAAGGACTTCACATACTTCTCACCCAGCAGATAGACCACCGGCAGCTCCTTGTTGCCGATCGCCTCCGTCACCAGTTCGATCGCCTTCTTGCTCGCCTGCGCCAACACCACCTGGGCCTCGGCATCCCGCTTGGAGGCCTCGAGACGGCCCTCCGCCTCGAGGATGGCCGCCTGCTTGTCGCCGTCGGCGCGGGTGACGGTGGCGCGCCGCGCGCGCTCGGCGGCGGCCTGCTCCTCCATCGCCTGCTGCATGGTACCTGAGGGATTGATGTCCTGAATCTCGACTGTCTTCAGGGTGATGCCCCAGTCGGAGATGTCGTCCGAAATGGAGTTCTTCAATGTCGCCTTGATCATGTCCCGCGACGACAGGGCATCGTCCAGATCCATCTCACCGATGATCGAACGCAGGGTGGTCTGCACCAGGGTTTGGATGGCGATCTCGTAGTTTTCCACACCATAGACCGCCTTCTCCGGGGAGATGATGTTGATATAGGCCACCGCGTTGGCAAGGATCACCGCGTTGTCTTTCGTAATCACCTCCTGGGAAGGGATATCGAGCACGATATCCTTGGTGGTGATCTTATAGGCTACGGTATCGATATAGGGAATGATGATATTCAGACCCGGCGCCAGGGTGGTGTGATATTTACCTAGCCGCTGCACCACCCATTTATAACCCTGTGGCACCAGTCTCACCCCTTTGGCAAAGGTCACCAGCACCAGCACGAATAGAGCGACTACCACATATAAGCCTGCGTTCATCTCCATTGCCCCTCCTTGTGGGTTTAGAGTTGTTAGTTTCCGCCCTTAGACTTTTTCCACCAATAGCGAATTACCCGACACATCCTTCACCCGCACCCGATCGCCTTCGGCCAAGTTGTCCGTCGAGATGATCTCCCATTCATCTGAACCGAGGATGGGTGCTGGAAACCGTATCCGCCCGCGACGGTTCTCGGCCGGCACACTGATCACCTGACCGACCTCCCCAACGATCATCTCGCGAGACAACCCCGCCTTGGTACGATCGATCGAGAGCGGTTTGAGATATTTGAACCAGGCCGCTGCCAACATCAATGACAGTAGGGTCCAGATGAAGATCTGCCAACTGAGCGTTAGACCGGGAACGAAAAAAACAATGCCGCCGACAATGATGGCGGCGATGCCGAACCAAAGAATAAAAAATGTGGTCAGCGCGATCTCACTCAGCACCAACAGCACACCGAAGACTATCCAGTGCCAATAGTCAATCTCGAATGACATGCAGCTTCTCCATGCGTCGATTTGTAGTTACCCTGACGGATTGGTATAGGCTATCAGGATTCGTTCCGCTGTTTGAATCTGCGTACCGCCTGGGATCAAAACTGCTCAAGCAGCGAATGAATCCGCTGCTCGATCTCATCCAGATCGGGAATGAGGGCCGGGCTCATGTCGAGTTCGACTGGCTGACAGATCAAAGGATTGTTCGGTTCATTCTCATCGACGATGGGTAGCACATTGTCGGTGCTTACCCGGACCAGGCTAGGAATCGCCTGCACCACCAAACCGAAATGAGAGAACCGGGGGTGCTGGTTGAGGGCGTTCATGATAGCGATCCTGCCTCGATGTCCCGGTGTCATAACCTCACCCCCGTTCATAGCCTCGAATGAGATCACCGGAATCATGATGCCTCGCCAAACCGTGTTACCCAGGAACCAGTCCGGAGTTCCTTCCACCCGATCGGGCGTTTGAAAGCCCATGACCTCGGCCACCACGGCATTGGGAAGCAACAACTGATGATTCCCCAGAGGCAACAAGACACTGCGAACCTCTTTCACCTCCGCGCTACTCATTATCTGTTCTCCGTCAGAACCTCGTTGATACTATCGAGCAACTCCGCCTCTTGATAGGGCTTGCCGAGGCACTTTTTGACCCCGAGGTCCATCGCCCGTTGACGGTGTTTATCGCCCACCCGGGAGGAGATCATGATGATCGGCAATCCATAGTAGTCGACCGAGTTGTTGATATGGCGCGCCAGCTCGAAGCCATCCATGCGCGGCATCTCTATATCCAGCAGCATGATGTCGGGCACCTGCTCCTGCAGCAGTGCCACCGCCTCAACGCCGTCTTTCGCCGTCACCACATCCATATCGTTGCGTTCCAGCAGGCGGCTGGTGACCTTGCGCACGGTGATCGAGTCGTCCACCACCATCACTCGCAAACGGTCCTCGGCGCGTTTACGCTCGGTGATGCGTACCTCTACCATACCGGCTGCATGGGTGGCGTCCATACGCACCAACGCCGCCAGGTCGAGGATCAACGCCACCCGGCCGTCCGCCAGGATAGTGCCGCCGGTGATCCAGCGCACACTGCCGACCTGCTTGCCGAGGGATTTCACCACCACTTGGCGGGTACCGAGCAGTTCATCGACCTGCAGCGCCACATAGTGCTCGCCCGTCTGCATCAACAGCAGCGGCAACCAACGGGCGGTTTCGGACACCTCATGATGCCCCATGCCCATCATGCGTCCAAGATAAGAGACCTTGTAGGTCCTGCCTGCATATTCATAGCCGCTCTGTTCGCCGGCATAACAGGCCATTAGATCCTTGCGACGAATCCGCACCGCACCCTCCACACTGCCATGGGGTATGGCGAAGACCTCTTCGCCGATGCGCACGAGCAGGGCTTCGGTGATGGCCAGGGTCAGCGGCAGGCGGATGATGAAGCTGGTGCCGTATCCCGGTTGTGAATCGATCTCCAGCGAACCACCCAGCTGCTTGATCTCGCTGGTGACCACGTCGAGACCGACACCGCGTCCCGAGATCTGCGTGATCTCCTTAGCGGTACTGAAGCCGGGCAGCAACACGCACTGGATCAGGTCGTCGTCGCTGACCACGGCGTTGGCATCGATGACACCCTGCTCGATAGCCCGCTTGCGGATGGCATCGATGTCGAGACCTTTGCCATCGTCCGACAGGGTGAGCATCACATCGTTGGCCTCACGATCGAGGTAGAGCGAGATGCGGCCTTCGGCCTGCTTGTCGGCCTTTTCACGCAGCGGCGGCATCTCGATGCCATGGGACACCGAGTTGCGCAGCAGATGCTCCAGCACCGGAAGCATGCGGTTGAGGATGCCGCGATCGAGTTCGCCCTCGATACCGAAACACTCCAGATTGGCGCGCTTGCCGAGTTGCCCGGCGGTCTGCCGCACCAGACGTTGCAGACGTGGCACCAACTGAGCAAAGGGTACCATGCGGGTACGCAACAGACCGTCCTGCAGATCGGTCGAGATGCGCGACTGCTGCAGCAACAGGGTGTCGGTCTCGCGCTGCAGATCGGCCAACGAGTCGTTGATGTTGCCCAGGTCGTTGACCGTCTCCGCCAGCGCCCGCGAGAGTTGCTGGATGGTGGAGAAGCGGTCCATCTCCAGCGGATCGAACTCGGCCTTCTCCCGGTCGTGCTCGTGATCCCGTTCCCAGCGGTAGAGGATCTGTGCCTCGGTCTCGATTTCCATCTTGCGCAGCTGGGAGTAGAGTCGCGAAACGGTCTGCTCCAGTTCCGACAGGTTGAAACCAAGTACGCTGTTCTGTTGCTCCAGGCGGGCGCGGTAGATACTCACCTCACCGGCGTAGTTAACCAACCGATCCATCAGGTCACTGTTGACCCTGACTTGCTCCTTGTTGCGCTTGGCGCCCTTTTTCTCTTCCGGCTTCTTGTCGGTAAGCAGCTCGTCCAGTCCGCGGTCGATGGGAATGATCTTGGCCGTATGACGCTCAGCCTGGGGCGGTTCCTCGCTCACCATATTGCTGTCGCTGTCAGTTTTCTTCTGGATGGTTTCGACCAGTCCCTTCATGGAGGTCTCGAGTTCGCCACCCAGTAGGGCGTGCAGACTCTCCACCAGTTCTTCCGAGGCGGGCACCTTCTTGGTGGTGCTGATCATCTCGATCTGATGGGCCAGATAATCGAAGGCCTGACGCGCCGCGTCGGTCACTAGCGGGATGGGATCGACCTCCCGCTTGGCCAGCGCCGTCATCAGCGACTCAACTGCATGGCTGAGGTCACCCACCTGCTCGATGCCGGCCAGTCGGGCACTACCCTTCAAGGTGTGCAGATTGCGCTGGATGTCCTCGATCAAGGACAGCGATTCGGGTTGATTCACCCAGTTCTGGAAATTGTGCTCGATCTTTTCGACGAACTCCTTGGCCTCTTCCACGAAGATCTGCACCAGCTCTTCGTCATCGCCCACATCGAACAGCGCTTCATCCTCCAGGATGATGAAGGATTCCTCTTCTTCAGCGCTCTGCGCTTCGCTGCCGGCCGTTTCGAAACGGTCCCCCTCCTGCTCGAGTTCAGCCGCCTGCTCTCCGCCCTCCACGAGGGTGGGGATTTCGGCAGCGGGCCGCACCTCGCCCTGTTCGACTGCACGGATATTTGGATCGACCTCCTCTTCACCCGTCAGCACGCTCGGCGAATGCAGCAAAGCCTCGAGCCGATCGTGGAGATTACTGGAGCGCGGGATGCCGTTACCGGCTTCTGCCGCTTCGATCTGCGTCGCCAGCTGGTCGAGGACCTCGCGTGTGACGTATGTGATTGCAGCGGCAGGCTCCAGCTTGCCGCTGGCGACACCGGCCAGCAGCGATTCAAGGCCATGGCTGAGATCGCCCACCGGCTCGATGCCGGCCAGTCGTGCACTCCCTTTCAAGGTATGCAGTGCTCGCTGCATCTCGTCCAGCGACGCCTGTTCAGTCGGCTCGGCGCTCCAACGGCCGTAGCTCTCATCCAGCGTGTTCAGAAGCTCCCGTGATTCCTCGACAAAGATCTCGACCAGCTCCGGATCGCCCTCGACCTGGAACAACTCCTCATCGGGCAGTAGGCTGTACGACTCTTCGTAGTGGTCCGACGCGGGTGCTTCAGAGACGGCTTCTTCCTGCCATTGGCTTTCGTCGATCTCCTCGACCTCTTGCTGGACTCCATGATCGACCGGTTCGCCTGTGCCGACCTTCTCCAGTGCCTCGAGCCAATGTTCAGATGAGGCGATCTGTGTACCAGCGGCAGCGGCCTCCGTCTGGCTCATGAGGTGGTCCAGTACCTCGCGCACCAGTTTCTTCACTGCGTCATCGGCCTGCAGCTCACTGCCGCCAAGCCGGTTGAAAAGACTCTCCAGGGCATGGCTGAGATTGCCGACCTGAGTGATGCCGGCCAGACGCGAGCTGCCCTTAAGGGTGTGCAACGTGCGCTTTATATTGTCGGTGACCGCAACCTCATCGGGTGAGTCGACCCACCTGGGGTAGTCCTGCTCCAGGCTCTCGAGCAGCTCGCGGGCCTCTTCGCTGAAGATCTCGATCAGTTCCAGATCCTCGGTCGGCCCGGACAACGCCGCCTCTTCCAGCTCGACGCTGGGCGCCTGGAGATCGGCTTCATGCTCGTCAACGGGCAGCTCAACCGCCTCGATGGCCTCGGAGACAGCCTCCTCATCCCACTGATCCGTTGGTTCGGATGGGGCCTCCAGTACAATCTCCCGCTCCGCCTCCTCCTGAATACTTTCCTGCTCGGATACAGGCACAGGGGTCACTTCCGCTGCCAACTCGGCAGGCTCTGCGGCGGCCGACGCCCGCGCGTCCCCCCCTAAATCCCGCAAGGCGGTCTGCAGACGGTACAGGTAGGTCTCTAAAGGGGGTTCCGGCAATGAATCTTCCGGTATCCAGTCGAGCAGTTGGCGGAAACAGCCGACGCAGCCGTTGAGCAGGTCAGTAACCTCGTCATCGGCCAAGCGTTCCTGCACGTGCAGGGCATATGCATAGCTCTCCAATGACTCGGCCAGCTGGGCGATCGGTGTAATACCCGCCATAGTGGCACTGCCGCGCAGGGTATGACAGGCACGCACCACCTCTTCGGGCACCCGCATCGGAGGTTCGCTGCCGGTGGCTATGGTCAGGAAGTCCTCGATCTCCCGCAGGTGGTCTTCCGACTCCTCGGCGAAGATGTTGAGCAATTCGGTGTCGATATCGATCTCTAGATCGGAGTCAGTGAACTCATCCGAGAGGCTCACAGCCTGCGCGAACTCCTCACTGGAGGTGACCTCTTCCTCTGCCTCGCTAAACTGCTCGGATGACAGATCGATTTCGGATATGCCGGAGGTCTGATCGAGGGATGACAGCTCTATTGAAGTATCCTTCTCGATGTCCAACTCGTGGGGCAGCTGCTCCGGCTCTTGATCCTGATCCCCTGACAAATCCAGCTCGAAGAGACTTTCGGACTCGTCCAGCTCTTCGCCGCGTGACTCCACCACGGTGGCCTGCAGCTCCTCGAGGGCGCTCTCCAGGTCGAGGAGTTCTTCCTCGGCAAGTGTTGGGGATTCATCCTCGGCAAGTTCGAGAATTTCCACAGGCGTGTCAGGCGTGGTGGCTTCCGCGGCCGGTTCTTCGATCTGCGCTGCCGTCTCCGGTGTTGCTGCCGCCGTCGGTGTTTCGGCGGGTTCCGCCGCGGGCAGGGGTTTGCCATCCGCCAGGGCAAAGGCCTCCTGCTCCAGACGCGCCACATCGACTTGCGGTACCTGGCCATTCTCCTGGCAATTGATCAGTTGTGGCAGAGCCTCGATCACCCGCTCGAGCAGTTGCAGCATTTCGGGATTGACCGTGACCGCCTCGTCGATCACACGATTGAGCATGTTCTCCACCGACCAGGCCATTTCACCGATGGTCTTGGCGCCGACCAGGCGTCCACTGCCCTTGAGGGTGTGGAAGGAGCGTCGCAAGGTGATCAGGGACTCATCGTCGGCCTGATTCTGTCGCCAAGCAGGGAAGCTGACCTGGATGCTGGCGAGCTCCTCGCGCGCCTCTTCCAGGAAGATTTCCAGGATCTCCGAGTCAATCTCTTCAAGGGCGGGCTTGTCGACCGAGGCAACCGGCTCTTTCTCCTGAGGCTGCGCCTCAAGCGTCGGTTCCGCTGCGGCAATGGGCGCCGGCTCCGCGGCGGGTTTTGTCGTGATCTCAGCCTTTTCTTCTGTCACCTCCGGCAACGCCGGCTCTTCCAGTTGTAGATTACTCTCGCCAAGTTCCAGGCCGGAGACAGTGCCCTCCTGGAGATCCTGGGCCTCAACATGAGCGGCGGAACCCGCCAGATCTATCACCTCGGCCGGTTCGGCAACCTCAGCGACCTCGCTGAGCAGTCTGCTGAGGGAGGCGTTGGCGATGGAAAGGATCTCGCGCCGGTCACCGGCACCGTCGACCAGCGTCTCCAAGTAGTATTCTATGGCACTGATGACATCGGCCAGATAGTTGAGCTGATGGCGCTGAGGCAAATTCTGGCGGTCGATCATATTGTTGCGGATGAATTGGCCGGTCTTGGACATGACCTCAGCCGCATCATTCAGGCTGAGAATGCGCAGCGCCCCCTCGACCCGTTTGAAACCCTCCTGCACATCCTTCAGCATTGAGGAATCATCGGAGATCTCGGTATAACCGATGATCACCTCTTTGGCCTTGCTGATATCGACCTTGGCCTCGCGCACCGTCTGCTTGATCAGATTCTGATACTCGCCTTCCGGCAGGTTCAGGCCCCAGCCCCCCTCGTCCGCATCACTTATGCCGGCAACTTGGGCAGTGTGCAGCGTACTGAGTGAGGACTCGACATAGAGAATATCGCCGGCCATCTCCATCAGCTCGAACTCTTCCGGCATGCTGCCCTTATCGACCAGCGTACAGACCTTATCGGCTTGACGGTTGAGACGCGAGCGCAGAGCGCCCTGCCCGATCATGCCGAGGGTATCGGCCAATTTGCGCATGGGGGATTCCAGATGCGCCAACATCTCCATATCGGCCTTTTCGTCGCGCATGAAGAGGTCAAGGATGTCCTTGATGCGGGTCAGTTCGATACTGACGGCATCGCGGATCGACTCGGCCAGTTCCGCATTGGAACCCGAGAGTCCCTGTCTGCCCAGGGCCAGTTGCTCCTCGGAGGGCATCACCTCATCCAGGTTGTAGGCATCCTTGACCTGACGGATCAATTTATCCCCGCTATCGGCGCGGGCGATGTAATAGAGGAGGTTCTTCAACAAGGCCGAAGCCTGGTCTTCCATGATGGACTGTTCGCCGCCGTCGATGATTATCTTCAGCTTGCGGTCGATACGGCTGAAAAGCTGTTTAACCGCAATACCGGGGGCGATGCTGCCGTCCATTAGTCCATGCATCAACGCCTCGGCAACCCAGAACAGGCGATGTACCTGCTCGGTGCCGGCATTCTGCTGAATGGTCTGGAACACCTCACGCAGCATAGGCCATCCATGCTGGGTGTCGCGCTGGCGGTACCAACTGAGCAAACCGATATGGACCTTTTGCCTCAACCGCCTGATCAATTTTGGCAGCGCGTCGTTGGCTTGCCCAGTGATACGAACGGTGGCCTGCGCGTCCTCGACTTCCGGCTTGAACAGGGCCGCCTCGGAGAGTAGGGGGGCATCGCGCACGGCGCGTAGATCGTTCAACAGGGGCAGAATGAGCAACGGGATGTCGGCGTCGCCGCTCTGCAGCTTCTCCAGATAGTCGGGCAGCTGAATCAGGGCCAGCATCAATGCCTCGGCGGCATCCTCCTGCTGACGCACGCCGCCTTCGACCATGGCGCGCACCACCAGCTCCATCTCTTCGGCCAACATGCTGGGGCCATAGACCTGCACCATCTGCAAAACACGGGCGATCTGGTGCAGGTGGTCACCGCAAATCTGTAAAGCGCTGCCCTCACCGGGCGACTCGACGTGGTTCTCCAGGGCCTGGCGGGCCTGGCGAATGGAGACATCGAGTTCGTCCTTGACCCAATTCAGCGCGCCGAAATCTTGGGCATTACTCATATAGGTGCTCCTACAGCCGAACTAGCCTGGCCATAATCCATGGTGTGCGGCATTCTGCTCATAGGCCTCGCTTTAGATGTCTCAGGACGGCAGGCGGAAACCGGCAACCGATTTCTGCAGCTGGTCGGATAGATCCGCCAACTGACCGATGGAGTTGGCCGTTTGGTGCGTACCCTCGGAGGTCTGATTGGTGATCTCCTGGATGACGCTCATGGTGTCCTTGATATTGGCCGCCTCTTCCGACTGCCGCTGGGCGGAAGTCGCGATTTTGCCGGTCAGGTCGGCGATATATTCGGAGACGCTCTCGATCTCCTTCAAGGCCTCGCCAGCGTCCTCCGCCAGCTTGGCGCCCTTTACCACACCGGAGGTGCTGGCCTCCATGGAGGTCACCGCCTCATTGGTATCGGCCTGGATGGTTTTAACCAATGCCTCGATCTGCTTGGTGGCGTTGATGGAGCGTTCAGCGAGTCGCTGCACCTCGTCGGCAACCACCGCGAAGCCGCGGCCTGCCTCGCCAGCCATGGCGGCCTGCATGGCCGCGTTGAGGGCGAGAATGTTGGTCTGATCGGCGATGTCGTCGATCAGCTCTACGATGTCGCCGATCTCCTGTGAGCTCTCACCGAGACGTTTTATCCGCTTGGAAGTCTCCTGGATCTGCTCGCGGATATCATCCATACCGGCGATGGTGTTACGCACCGTCTCGGCACCAGTGCCGGCAATCACCACCGAACGCCGGGCCACCTCGGCCGACTCGGTAGCGTCGGTCGACATCTGATCGATGGCCAGGGTCATCTCCTTGATCGAGTCGTTGGCCTGGGTGATCTGCTCCGCCTGGTGCTCACTCGCCTCGGCCAGGTGCATGGCGGTGGCGCGACTCTCCTGGGTGGCTCCGGAGACCTGCTCCGAGGTCTGGTTGATGGTGGTGACCAGTTCGCGCAGCGCTTCGATGGCATAGTTGATGGAGTCGGCGATGGCGCCGGTGATGTCCTCGGTCACGCTGGCGGTCACGGTCAGGTCACCGTCGGCCAGGTCGCCCATCTCATCCAGCAGCTGCAGGATGGCTTTCTGGTTGTTCTCGTTCTGCTGCTTACTGATCTTCTCACGGCGCTGGGCATCGAGGATCAACTGGAAACCCAACAGCACCAGAAAGATGGCTGCGGCGGCACCGAATATGGCGATCATGATCGGGCCGGCTTTAATGCCTAGAAAGGAGATACGGCCGGGAGATTCGCCGAAAGCGCTGATCAGTGTCTCGGCCGCGTTACTGGTGTTATCCGAGGCAGTGTTGACATAGGAGGCGGCTTCAAGGGCAGGCAATACCTCCGGGATGTTCTGAATGATCTCGGCCGTGTTGTCCTGGATAGTGCTGAACAGGGTTGCCACCTCGGCGAGTTGCCGACGCGCGCCCTTGTCGGTCAAACTCTCAATGTCGAGATTGCGGTCACCCTTTTTCAAACCATCCAACACGCGTCCGAAAAGATCGGCGTCACGACTGAACTGATCGATGGCGGCGGCCGTCTTTTGGCCGCCTTCCAACACCTGATTGACGTTGGAGTTGATACGTTGGATGAGCATCGATTGCTGGGAGACATGGAAGACCTGACGGCTGGACACACCCTTTTTGATCATGGCTTCCGAAAGCTCGGAGAGCAGTTCCTGCATCTGTGGCACAAACTCCGAAAT
>JASFJY010000020.1:0-14126 GCA_050119415.1 Chromatiales bacterium
TCATACCGACCAATATACTGAAGATGAATTGAAAGGCGCGATCATAGAGCATGGCGTTGTAAGTGCGGGGATGGCATTAATGCACCATGCCATGGCACTGGTAGGCTATAAGAAAGACCAAGATGATGGTCAGACTATATGGATATTTAAAAATAGTTGGGGGAAGAAATGGGGTGAAAATGGCTATGCTAATATAAAAGCGGCTATAGATAATTTTGGAGGGACGCATGCGATTTTGTCTCCTGTGTATAGTAAAATACCCTATGATATTCACTGCTTAGACCTAGATGGAGATGGTTACTATAATTGGGGGATATCAAAGAATAAACCCTCTTCGTGCCCAGCGATCGCTCGAATGGAAAAAGACTGCGACGACGCCAATTCCCTTTTGGGACCTTATCGTAAAGATGGTTCCTGTGCGTCGATACAAACTGTATATCCTGATGTTGCCTATAATCATGTAAATGAAAGTTATCTTGTTGTATACGACTCATTGCAAAAAATCTATGGGAAATTTATCGATAACTCCGGGCTTCCAATGGGGGGCGAGTTTGTAATTTCTGAATTCAGTGGTTATCAACGTAGACCATCGGTGGTCTTTGATGGTGAAAATTCGAGATATTTAGTTACCTGGACAGAGGCCAATGAAGCGACGTCGAGTGACATTTCAGGGCAATTAGTTAATTCGGATGGTGGCCTGCTGGGTGATAAATTAAGCATTTCATCCGCACTAAGCATGCAGAGTAATGCGGAACTTGCATTTGATCCCAGCACACAGACTTATCTGGTCGTTTGGCAGGATTATAGAAGCAATGTTGCGAGCGCCTACGATATTTATGCCCAAAGGCTGGATGCCAACGGTAATCGCCTTGGGACAAACTTTGTCATATCTGTAGATGTTGAGAATCCGGATTTAAAACCCAGGTACAATCAAGTGTACCCTTATGTGGCATACAATATTACAACTTCAGATTTCTTGGTAACATGGACAGATGAACGTGAAAGCGTAACAGAGGATCGTATCTATGGGCAGCTGGTGAGCAACTCTGGGACGCTAATCGGCACTAACTTCCCCATCTCGGATAAAATTAGTGAAAATCAGCTTCACTCGCCCGTCATTTATGATGAGGCAAACCGCCGCTTTGTAGTAATTTGGATGGATAATCGTAATAGAGAAACGACATCAACCGATATCTATGGGCAACTATTAGATGACGACGTCGTTCCCATTGGAGATAACTTTGTAATTTCCAATGCGGATGCTGTTCAAGATTCACCTGATATGAGCTACGACATCAAGAGTGAGAGTGTTTTGGTAGTGTGGCGCGATGGCCGTAATCGGGGATTGGGTCAAACCGGTTATGGAATATTGGGTAACTGGGACATATACGGACAAACTGGAACGATCGCTACGGATAGTTTTATCAAAAATGGAGAAAACTTTGTCGTATCGGATATGTTAGGCGGACAGATATCTCCCGCTTTGTCTTGCAATACAGATATGAGTAACTTTATGGCCGTATTTTCCTCTTATGGACCGGGTGGTTCGACACTATGGGATTGGCCTGAGATTGATGTAGTTATTGTATCTAGTAAAGGTGCGATTAAAGGAGATCTAAATAACGATCAAAAGGTCGACATGAGCGACTATCAAGTATTGAAAGCAGCATTGGGGCTTTGCGAAGGAGATGCCGGCTATGAGGCTTTAGCTGATTATGATGGTGACAGCTGTATTACTTACAGTGATTATAGAGAATGGTATGTGCAGTATAAATACTATCAAAATCTATGATATATCGAATTAACAAAGAGGAAATATATAATGATTAAAGTTAAACATATCATAAGCTATGGCTTTGTAATTGCATGGCTATCATTGTTATCTTATAGCGCACAAGCCATTCCGGTAGTCAAGCTGGTTGGGCCTGAGAGCATTAATATAAATGAATTATTTGTAGTAAGCGTTTATGTTGACGGTGTAACAGAATTAGATCCGTTTCTTGGCTTGGATGAGGTCCTGGCATTTGCCTTCGATGTGGTAGCTCCTTCAAGTATCAACTACAATGGAGCGATATTGGGAGCAGGGTTTTTAGATGATTCTTTATTGCTGCCAGACACTGATATAGCTGCTCACGCTGTTCCTGGTGTCAGTGGAGACGATATCTTATTAGCAGATCTAAGTTTTACGCCCACTCTTGCAGGAATATTTAATGTTGGAATTTTCTCGGATCTTCTAGATCCAAATGAAGGACTTTTTACAATGCTGTACCGAGAAGATATGACATCCAGTATTGTTGTTGCTGCTCCTGAGCCATCTTCACTAACCTTGTTGTGTGTCGGTTTGGCCATTATGTTGTCTTTAAGAAAACGATCGCAAAATATATCAGAATAGAGAGCAGCAACTGCACTAAAATACATGATGCGGATTCAACCCTTGATACAAACCATAGGCCGCAGTTTGGCCACCTTGCGCGCCAGCCCGGCCCGGTCGCTGGCGTCGACCACGGCGCTGACATCCTTGTAGGCCGCCGGCGCCTCTTCGGCCACGCCGCGCATGGAGGGGCTGCGGATCAGAATGCCGTGGTGGGCCAGGTCGTGCACCACCTGGGTGCCGCGCCAGCGCTTTTTCGCGGCGCGCCGGCTCATGGCGCGGCCGGCCCCGTGACAGGCGGAGCTGAACGACTTCGCCTCGCCCTCGGCGGTGCCGCAGAGGATGTAGGAGGCGGTGCCCATGGAGCCGCCGATCAACACCGGCTGGCCGACCTCGCGATAGGCTTCGGGCAGGTCGGGGTGGCCGGGACCGAAGGACCGGGTCGCCCCTTTTCGATGGATGTAGAGTTCGCGCAAACCCTGCTCGGTGCGATGACGCTCCACCTTGCAGGTGTTGTGGGAGACATCGTAGAGCAGGCTAAGCTGCGCCTGTGGCAGCAGCTGCTCGAAGGCGCGCCGCGCCAGATGGGTGAGGATCTGGCGGTTGGCCAGGGCGCAGTTGATGCCGGCGCGCATGGCGCCCAGGTACTGCCGCCCGAGTGTTGAATCGAGGGGGGCGCAGGCCAGCTCCCGATCGGGTAGATCGATGCCGTGTTGGCCGGCGCTGAGGACCATGCGGCGCAGGAACTCGGTGCCGATCTGATGTCCCAGACCGCGGGAGCCGCAGTGGATGCTGACCAGGATGTCGCCTATCTTGAGACCGAAACAGTTGGCGGCCTTGGCATCGAAGAGCTCGACCACCTCCTGTACTTCCAGGTAGTGGTTGCCGGAGCCGAGGGTCCCCATCTCGTCGCGCTGGCGCCGTTTGGCATGGTCGGAGACGGCGTCGGGTTCGGCGCCCGCCATGCAGCCGTCTTCCTCGATATGCTGCAGATCTTCCCGGTAGCCATAGCCCTGTTTGACCGCCCAGGCGGCACCGCCCTCCAGCATCGCCCGCATCGCCTCGCCCTGTAGGCGCAGCGCGCCGGTGCTGCCGAGTCCCGCGGGGATGGCATAGAACAGCACATCCGCCAGCTGTTCCTTGTGGGATTCAATCTGCTCGCGGCTCAAGCCGGTGTGCAGGGTGCGCACGCCGCAGGAGATGTCGAAGCCGACGCCGCCGGCCGAGACCACACCCCCCTGGGCGGGATCGAAAGCGGCGACTCCGCCAATGGGGAAACCGTAGCCCCAGTGGGCGTCGGGCATGGCGTAGGCCGCTTTGACAATACCGGGCAGACTGGCCACGTTGGCGGCTTGCTCGAAGACCTTGTCATCCATGTTGCCGATCAAGCCGGCGTCGGCGTAGATGATGGCGGGCACCCGCATACGGCCACTGGGCGGGATCTCCCAGACATACTCATCGCGTTGCACCGGTTTGGGGATTGGATTTGTCATCAGACGTCCACCACGCATTCAGCCGTCCAGTCGCCATGGGCGTCCTGGGATACTTTCAGGGCGGTGTAGGTCGCTCCCTTGACCTCCACACCCGGTTGATGTCGCGAGCGGTCGACCGGCTCACCCCAGGCCGTGGCGTGCAGCCGGTTGTCGTCAATCAGCACGCTGAAGCGGCTGAACAGCATATGCCGTGTGGCCATCTGGTAAACCAGGGCGTTGAGCCAGTCGGTCAACAACAGCTCGCTGTCGGGGGCTTCGCACTCGATGCTGACCGGTATCAGATCGGCCAGCTGTGCCGGATCGGCGATCACCGCCGTCAGCGCCAAAGCCGCCTGCTCGAAAGCCGAGGCCAGGCTATGGCCGCGGCCGCGCACGCCGATATCGGCCTGGTGGTGGAAGTGCTCCCAGTGGGGCATGGCGAAGTCACCTGGTCCGTGTCGGTGCTACATGGCGTTACTGATATGTCCTCGTCGCACACCTCGCATCAAGGCGTTGAACTGATCGCCGTCGAGCCGTACCAGGTTTTCGTGATCCCCGGCTTCGAAATAGATGCTGGAGAGGCTGGTCAGGGACTCGTCGAGTAGCATCTCCAGGTCATAGGCCTCGCCCAGCGGAGGTACAGCGCCGGGGTCGCAATCGTTGAAGAGGCGATCAACCTCGTTTTCCGGCGCCATGCTCAGATCGCGCCCCAGTTCCGCCTGCAGGCGCCGCAGATCGATCCATTCACTGGCGGGGATCACAGCCAGTACATAACCGGTTCGGTTCTTGAGCAACACCCCTTTGGCGATATGGTCCTCCGGCACATGGGCGGCTTTGGCGCTCTCGATACTGGAAAAGCTCTTGGGATGAGGAACCAGGTCATATTCCGCGCCATGGTCGGCCAATATTCTTACTACCGATGCAGCTACTGTCATCTCGATCACTCCCGATAGGTTCAGGGGATACTTTCAACATAGCTCATTCCGGAGCGCTATTGGAGGTATAAGCGTGAGGTTGCTGTGACAGGCAGAAGTCGATGAATTCATCCAGCGCGCGACGGTAGCGCTTGATATCGGCCATGACGCCATAATTATGGCTGCCGTTGAGTTCAAAAAATTGTTTAGGCGGTCGTCCCTCGGCATAGAGGGTTTCTCCGTGGGAGAAGGGGATGATGTCGTCCTGTCGGCTGTGAATGACCAACAGCGGCATGTGGATATCGGCCAGACGACCCCGGCTGTCATATTTGAAGCGGGTCAGCCAGCGGGCCGGTAGCCAGGGATAGAGTTGTGCCGCCATCTCGGGCGCCGAGGTGAAGGTCGACTCCAGGATCAGGCCCAAGGCCGGATGTCGTGAGGCGAGATAGGCCGCCACCGCTCCGCCGAAGGAACGGCCGAAAAGCAGGATATGCTCGGGCGCTATCTGCCGCGTATCGACCAGATGACGCCAAGCGGCGTCGGCATCTCGGTAGATGCCCGCTTCATTGGGTCTGCCCTCACTGCGCCCGTAACCCCGGTAGTCGATAATCAGCACCGAGAGACCCAGGGAGTGAAACAGCGCCAGGGAGTCGAGACGGTGGGAGATGTTGCCGGCGTTGCCGTGAAAGAAGAGCAGGGTGGCCCGGGCCTTGGGGTGGGGTAGGAACCAACCGTCGGTTTTCACGCCGTCCTCTGCGGTAAGGGTGACGGATTCAAAAGCGAGGCCGGCGTTCTCGGGGGTGATGTCGACCTTTCGCGAGGGGAGATCGGGTAGATAGAGGAGGTGATCCTGATAGAGATAGAGAAACAGCAGCAGCCCGAGATAGATGACTGCCCCGAACAGCAGCAGTTTGGCCATGTCCTGGAGAGGCGGTATCAACATGTTGACAAGCCGTTTGTGTAGCGCGGAAATGCCGTCGCTGAAATCGCTACCGGTGATTGCCTGGCGCTATTTTTCATAGCTCCCCATTAGCGCCGCCTCTTCGATCACATGGCCGGCCATGGCCTTAACAACCTCTGCCTTGGTGGGTCGGTTCAGTCCTTCGAGCCGGCTGTCGAGCGCATAGAGTTTGTGAAAATAGCGATGCCGGCCGATAGGCGGACAGGGGCCGCCATAGCCGGTGCGTTTCCAGTCGTTGATTCCCTCTTCGGTTCCTGGCGGCAGATCGCCGGTGGCGACGCCCTCGGCTAGCTGGGAGGTCTCGGGCGGGATGTTGTAGAGCACCCAGTGGACCCAGGTCATCTTCGGCGCCTTGGGATCGGGCGCGTCGGGGTCGTCGACGATCAGCACCAGGGATTGGGTCCCCGAAGGAATGCCATCCCACTGCAGCCGGGGGGAGATGTCCTCGCCCTTACAGGTGTGGCGGGTGGGGATAGGGCCGCCTTCGCTGAAAGCGCTGGAGTTCAGGGTTAGTGGCATAGTGTCCTCCTTGATTTGAAAAAAGGGCATGTTCATAACCGGCTTTCCGAGGGCATAACCGGCTCTCCGAGGGCATGCGCTCAATAGGTCGCATGGATCTCTCGAGGTCGCCGCGGGTGTCAGGGAACGATTGTCACCGAGGAGATCTCCGCATAGCCATTGAGTTCGCAACGGCCGGTGACGAAGAGCCGCACCTGTTTGCCGTAGACCACCGCCTGCAGCAGGGTGCGGAACATCTGATCCGCGCCAGACTTATCATAGTCCTGGTAGAAGGTCGACTTGTCCCTGCAGCCGCTGGGATTCTTGGA
The DNA here is from genome assembly GCA_050119415.1 of Chromatiales bacterium. GTDB lineage: Bacteria > Pseudomonadota > Gammaproteobacteria > Chromatiales > Chromatiaceae > Thiodiazotropha. The sequence continues at coordinate 6,546 of JASFJY010000020.1, forward strand.
AATGTTCAGTCGCACCAGAAAGCGGTGGTGGCTGGTCGGGGTGAGTTCCGCCACCGTGCCGTAGTCGGTCCAGCCCGATACGGCCTGCAGATGGATCGGCAGTGTGGTGAGCAGAAACAGTCCGGCCGCCTGGATGGTTTTCGCTTTCATAGAAACGACTCGCAAGGCTAGTCCTCGAACCCTGATCTGAGCTTAGCAGTTCAGCTCGCTTCAGGGGGTGGCGCGTGCATCAGGTGGCGCGGCATCGATGGCTTCTCCGTCGAGTTCGAACCAGCTCAGGCGTTGCATATCGAACGCTAGCCTCACCCTTTCGCCGGGCTTGAAGGTCTTATGGCCCGAGAGGACGCAGACCAGGCCGGGTTGCGGCAGCAGGCTGTCGCCCGGAAGGTCCGCATCGCCGGCGACGGCCGCGATATCGGCCAGGGTATGCAGAATGGTCTCGTGACCGAGTGACTCGGTGCTGCCGACCTGCACCTGCAGACCCTTCTCATCGGCGGTTTCAGCCAGCCTGATCGCTTCGGGGCGTATACCGAGCAGCAGTTCCCCGCCCGTGCGTTCCCCTAGGCCGGGGCAGCGTTGCCGGACGTCCGGCGGGAGCGGCAGGGTCACATCACCGAGCCTTATCCTGAACTTGGCCTCTGCGCCTTGCAGCGCGACCCGCACCAGGTTCATGCCGGGACTGCCGACGAAGCTGGCGACGAAGGCGTTGGCCGGTTGTTTATAGAGAGTGAGCGGATCGGCCAGCTGCTGCAGCCTGCCGTTGCGCATCACCGCCACTCGCTGGCCGAGGGTCATCGCCTCCACCTGATCGTGGGTGACATAGAGGGTGGTGGTGCCGAGCCGTGCCTGCAGGCTGGCGATCTCACTGCGGATCTGCACCCGCAGTTTGGCGTCCAGGTTGGAGAGGGGCTCGTCCATCAGGAAGGCCTGGACATCGCGCACGATGGCCCGTCCCATGGCGACCCGCTGGCGCTGGCCGCCGGAGAGCTGCTTGGGCCGGCGCTCCAGCAAGGGGGTGAGACCGAGCAGCTCAGCCGTGCGCATGACCCGGCGTTCGATCTCGTCGCGCGCAAGCCGCTGCATCTTCAGGGGGAAGGCAAGGTTGCGCCGCACCGTCATGTGCGGGTAGAGGGCGTAGTTCTGAAACACCATCGACAGATTGCGTTGCTGCGGTGGCAGCTCGTTGATGCGGCGACCATCGATGCGGATCTCGCCGCCGTTGATCTCCTCGAGACCCGCCAGCATGCGCAGCAGAGTCGATTTGCCGCAGCCGGAGGGGCCGACCAGCACCAGCAGTTCGCCGTCGCGCACTTCCAGGTCCAGTGCCTCGATGATGCGGTTGTCGTTGTAGGTTTTACACACCTTTTCGAAGACAATTGAAGACATGTTTTGCGTTCCAGGTGTTATACGGTATCAGGGCCGGCTATTTTGATCCTCACCCCTTGATCGCCGAGGCCGCCACGCCGCGCACGAACCAGCGCTGGAACAGCAGGAATACCAGCAGCACCGGCGACACCATCATCACCCCGAAGGCCAGGATATCCCCCCACTGCAGGGGCGGCAGGGTGTAGAAGGCGGCGATCGCCACCGGCAGCGGCCGCACCTGCGGGCCGATGGTCACCATCAGCGGCCAGAGGTAGGCCCCCCACCACATAAGAAAGCTGAGGATCGCCACGCTGGCGAAGACCGGCTTGGCGTTGGGCAGGATGACGCTGAAGAAGATGCGCAGGGTCGAGGCGCCGTCGAGGCGGGCCGCCTCCTCCAGCTCCTTCGGCAGGCCGATGAAAAAGGAGTAGAAGAGATAGATGGAGAAGGCGTTGGCGATAAACGGCAGGATCTGCGCCAGATAGGTGTCGCGCAGGCCGAGCAGGGCGACACCGTAGAAGAGGGGCACCGCGATCGCCTCCAGGGGCAGGATCATCAGCGCCAGCACCATGTTGAAGAGCAGGTCGCGTCCGCGCCAGGTCAGTCGCGCGAAGGCGTAGGCGGCCAGGCTGTTGACCAGCAGACCGCAGAGCACGATGGTGCCGGTGATGAAGAGCGAGTTGAAAAGAAAGCGCAGGAAGTCACTGCGGGCGAAGACATCGGCATAGTTCTGCAGCGAGTGTTCACCGCCCAGCAGCCCTGCGAGGCTGCCGGCGCTGGTCAGCACTTCGGCATCGGCTTTGAGGCTGCCGAGCAGCATCATCGCCACCGGCGCCAGGAAGAACAGGGCGAGGAGGATCAGCAGCAGGTGGCTGAACAGGGGTGCGAGTGGCGGCGTGTGTGCTTTCATCAGATTCGCTCCTGGCGCGCCAAGCGGCGCTGCAACAGGGTCACCAGCAGCACCAGCAGGAAGAAGATCACGGTCATGGCGCTGGCGCGGGCCACCTGCTGGCGGGTGAAGACCGCTTCCACCATCTCGTACATCATCGTAGTGGTGGCGTTGTCGGGGCCGCCGCGGGTCATGATCTGCACCTGGTCGAAGAGGCGGAAGGCGAGGATGGTGGTGATCAGCATGACAAAAATCAGGGGATTTCTCAGCTGGGGCAGGGTGACGTTGAGAAAGCGTTGCCAGGCTCCGGCGCCGTCGAGAGCGGCCGCCTCGAGCAGCTCGTCGGGGATCGCCTGCAGGCCGGCCAGCAGGATCACCATCTGGAAGCCGGCCCCCTGCCACATGGAGAGCAGCATGATCGCCGGCAGGGCCAGCTCGGCGTCGCGCAGGAAATCACGCGGCTGCCAGTGGCCGAAGCTGAGCAGTTCGAGCAGGCCGTTCATCATGCCCGCCGGACCGGGGGCGTAGATCAGAACCCAGACCACCGCCACCAGCGACATGGGAAAGACCACCGGCATGAAAAAGAGGGTGCGGTAGATCACCGTGCCCCTGAGCCCCTGGTCGAGCAGCAGGGCCAGCCCCAGGGCCAGGGCGGTCTGCAGCGGCACCACCACCAGGGCGAAGAGCAGGTTGTTAGCCAGCGCCCGCAGAAAACCGGCATCGGCCAAGATGAGTGCGAACTGCTTGAAGCCGATGAACTCCAGGGGCAAGGGCGAACCCAGCCGCAGGTTGGTGAAGGCAAAGAGCAACGCCAGCAGGAAGGGCAGCAGCAGGAACAGCAGCAGGCCGAGCAGGGCGGGGCCCGCCATCAGCAGGGCGACGGGGGTCTGGTCGCCGAAGCGGCGGGCGCGGTTCATGGTCTCTTTTCCTTAGGGATAGCCTTGGTTGTCTGCGATCTCCTGGTCGATGACACGGGCCGCCTCATCCAGCGTGGCCTTTACCGGTGAACCGCTGCGAATACGCTCGAAGGCCTTCTGGAATTCGGCGGTGATCACCGGGTAGGCGGGAGTGCGGGGGCGGGGCACCGCATGACCGCCCTCAAGCTGATCGACAAACAGGCGCATCGCTCCCCCCTCCCGGTAGCCGGTTGAACGGGTGATGGCACTGCGGGTCGCCGGCACCGCGCCGTTGGCCCCGCTCATGGCGAGCACCTCTTCAGGCTGCAGCAGAAAGGCGAGAAACCGGGCTGCCGCTTCGGCCTGTTCGCTCCCAGCGGTCACCGCCCAGCTCCAGGAGCCCTGGCCGGTGCGGTTGCCCTGGCCCAAGTCGGGCTGGGGCAGCAGCAGGAGATCCTCGGCCAGCTGCTCGCTGTACCGGGGGTAGTTCCAGTGCCCGCCCATGGCCAGCGCCACCCGGCCCGTGGTGAAGGCGGCGTCGTCGATGTTGGGATCGACCCGGCCGCGTTCGATCCAGCGCTGTATGCGAGTCAATGCATCCACGGAGGCGGTGCCGTTGAGTACCCCTTCGGCCCGGTCGAAGGCCGGACGCGCGATGAGATCGCCGCCGGCCGACTGCAGCAGCGGCGAGAAAGCGTAGGTATACCACTCGCCGGCATAGTTGAGCTTGAGGTCGAGCACCTGGCCGTCGGGATCGTCCCGGGCCAGGCGATCGAGTATCTCCTCGAATTCGTCAGCCTGCCAGGGCTGCGCCAGGGTCGGGATGCGAATGTCCGCCGCCTTCAGGCGGGCCGCATTGGCATAGAGGCCGAGGCCGGAATCGAAGGTCCCCACCGACCAGAGCCGACCGCGATAGCGCCCCTGTTCCAGAATCGAGGGCAGCAGGTCGTCCAAGAGTGACTTGGGCAGCAGATCGTCGAGGGGCCGCAGCCGCCCCTGCCAGACATAGGCGTAGAGAAAGGGACCGTCGAACTCCAGCAGATCGGGCAGTTCACCGGCTACCGCGGCGGACTGTACCTGAGCGTTGTAGCTCCCCTCCGGGACCAGGGTCAGGCGCACCTGCAGTTCGGCATGGGCCTGATTGAAACGGGCGACCTGGGATTCGAGGGTGCGGCGTTCACTCTCCTGTCCCGCGTGGGCCCAGACCTCCAGGACAAGATCGGCGCTCTCCGGCGTCTGCCTGCCGCAGCCGGTTGAAAACAGACTGATCAGCAGAAGCAGCAGGGCCAGGATTGGGTGGCAAAGGAGAGCCGGTCGTCCGCTCCCTGCGTGTGTTTTTATCTCCATTGGGCAAAGCATAAACCATCGGCAGCGAGATGTGGAGGGAGTCTAGGGTAGGGCTCGCCACAGGGTTTCATCGACTGTTGCATGGCATACTCTGTTATCGAGCCGTAACCGGGAGTGGGTAAGCGATGCACGTTCATGCGCGAACAGGGGGCTGTTAATTTTACCGATGATCTCACGCCAGCTCATCCATCCGTCCATCCCTATCGCTGTCATCCTTACTTGGCTGGCGCTGCTGCTGGTGAGGCCTGCCGGCGCCTTCGATCGCCTTGAGCTGGACATCGGCGCCCTTTCCGCGCCTGACTGGCGAGCCGAGCAGGTGCGATTTATCCTGCAGTGGGGCGATCCCGAGAAGACCGGCTACGGACTGGAGATCGGCCGCCTGGAGCTGCCGGCGCTGGAGCAGCGTATCAGCGGAGTGAAGATCGATTGCAGGCGGGGTGAGATCGACGCCCGTCGCATCGCCTGCTCAGAGGGCGAGGTCCTGCTGCCCCACCCCCTGCTTGATGCCGCCACCATGGCCCTGAGTTTCGAGCTGGACCGCTCGAGCGGCAAGCTCTCCGGAAGGCTGCGGGGAATCCGCATGGTCGGCGGCGCTCTGGACCTGGCGTTCGAGCTGGAAGCGAACGGCTGGAGCCTGAGCGCCAAGGGACGCGCGTTGGAACTTGATGCGATCGCGCGGCACTGGCCGGCGGCCGGCGAGCTTCTGCAAGGGTGGAGCCTGGCGGGACGGATCGATCTGGATGGCCGGGCTTCGGGGCGTGCCGGGGAACTGCAGAAGGCCAGCTGGAAGGGCGCGCTCTCAGATCTGAGCCTGGCCGATGCCGACGGACTCTATGTGGGCGAGGGTCTCGCGGCCGGCTTCAGCGGCAAGTTGGCACATACCCAGGCGGCATGGCGCGTCGACATCGGTTTGACCCTGAAGCAGGGAGAGCTGCTGACGCCTGTCAGCTATCTCGATGCCGCCGCCTATCCCCTCAGTCTGCAGGGTACCCTGCGGCTCGATGCCGGATTAGACGGCATTCAGTTGCGGGATGTCCGCCTGCATCATGAGGCGCTGCTCGATCTCGAGCTGCAGGGGGATCTGCGGCTCAGCGGCGATCGGCCCCTTGAGCAACTCAAGCTTCGAGCCAAGCTCTTGCAGGCGGGAGCGCTCTATCGCGATGTTGTGCAGCCGGTTCTGGCCGGTACCCCCTGGGGTCGTTTCGAGATGGCGGGGCAGGTCGATCTCGCCCTGGAGCTGCAGGCTGAGCAGCTGAGCCTGCAGCTCGGCCTGCACGATTTCAATCTGGACGATGCGGAGGCTGAAGGTGCGACGAAACGCCTGGGGTTGTACGGTGCCAACGGTCGCCTCTACTGGAGCCGGGGAGGCGAGCCGCGCGCCTCCTACCTGAGCTGGCAGGCGGGCCAGTTGCTAGAGCACATCGATATCGGCCCGGGGCGGGTCGATTTCGAGGCCAACAACGACCATTTCAGGCTCAGCCGCGAGGCGCGCATCCCGCTGCTGGACGGCACCCTGGTGGTCAACCACCTGGATCTGGCGGCCCTGGGCAAGCCGGCGCAGCGGCTCCAGTTCGACGGCTTCATCGAGCCCATCTCCATGGCCGCCCTGAGCCGGGCGCTCGGCTGGCGGCCCCTCTCCGGCAAGCTCTCGGGCATGATCCCCGGGGTGACCTACGAAAACGGTCTGCTCAGTGTCGACGGTGTCCTGCTGGTGCGCATGTTTGACGGGGACGTCCTGATCAAGGAGCTGAAGAGCCGGGACCTGTTCGGCATCTATCCCCAACTGAGCGCTGACATCGAGTTGCGCAACCTCGATCTGCAGAGCCTCACCGACACCTTCTCCTTCGGCCGCATCACCGGCCGGCTGGACGGCTATGTGCGCGAGCTCAGTCTGGAGGATTGGCAACCCGTCACCTTCGACGCCCGTTTCTATACGCCCGAGAAAGACGACTCACGCCGCCGTATCAGTCAACGAGCGGTGGACAACATCTCCAATCTGGGCGGCGCCGGGCTATCCGGTTCCCTGGCCCGTTCCTTCCTGGGCTTTTTCGAGGAGTTCAACTACAAGCGGATAGGCATCGGCTGCCGACTACAGGACGGGGTATGCGACATGAGCGGCGCGGGCAAGGCCAAGCAGGGGTACTACCTGGTGCAGGGGCGCGGCATCCCCCGAATCGATATCATCGGCTACAACACCACGGCCGACTGGACGCGGCTGGTCGAGCAGCTTAAGCAGATCACCACAACTGGTGAGCCGGTGATTGAGTAGGTATTGATGCAGGGTGCGGCTTGCCGCACCATGAGAACCTAACAGTTCTAGCGATTGTCTCAAAGGGCAACAAATATAAGGAGTCCGTCATGAAATCCACAAAGCTACTCTTGATCGCCACGCTGTTGCTATTGACCGCCTGCGTCACTATCAACATCTACTTCCCGGCGGTGGAGGCCCAAGAGGCGGCCGAGAAGATCGTCGACGACATCCTCGGCGACGAGGCGCAGCAGCAGGCACCCGGCGAGGACGAGCAGTCGATGGAGATGAGACCTATCGAACAGCGCTACGCCATGAGCCTGCTCGACATCCTGATACCGCCGGCCGAGGCGGCGGGCATGGGCAAGTTCTCCGCGGATACCCCGGCGGTGCGCAAGCTCCAGGCCAGCATGAAGAAACGCCATGGCCAGCTCCAGGCCTTCTATATCAGCGGTGCCATCGGCTTCACACGGAATGCCCAGGTCGGCATTCGCGACCTCAAGGTAGTACCGCTCAAGCAGCGGGGCCAGTTGAAGAATCTGGTCGGCGCGGAGAACAGGGATCGCGACGCCCTCTACAAAGAGATCGCCCGTGCCAACGGCCATCCCGAGTGGGAGAAGGATGTGCGCAAGACCTTCGCCAAGACCTGGATCGACAATGCGGCCAAGGGGTGGTGGTATCAGAACAGCAAGGGCGTTTGGGTACAGAATTAGACATCATGTTTTGACCTGCCCATCTCAACAAACGTGGGTTATGTTGAGAGGGCAACCCTAAACACAGAGCCATAATCGAGAGGGCAGGTCATGAAACAGTTTATCCCAGAAGAGTCCGGCATC
>JASFJY010000021.1:0-14004 GCA_050119415.1 Chromatiales bacterium
TCCGGGTTGGCCTGTCCAAGCAACAACTCTATGGCCCGATCGACCCGAGGTTTTGGCGCTATATGGCGGCGATCATCCTGTCCGGAATACTTATTTTCATCGCCGCGTGGATCGGTGGCGACAGGCTGATTCTGCACCGCTTCAGAAAGCTGACATCGGCGGCGCAGCGCCTGGGCCAAGGGGATATTTCCGCACGCACGGAGCTGCCGCCGAGTCAGGACGAACTGGGTCAGCTCGCCGCCACTTTCGACCATATGGCCAGCGATATCGAGGTACGGGAGAAGCTGATTAGCAAGACGGATCGCGCACTCAAGCGCGCCAACCGGGCGCTGACAGTGCTCAGCACAGGTAATCGCGCCATGCTGCACGCCAACTACGAACAGGCACTGCTGGAGGAGATCTGCCGCATTGTGGTCGAACAGGGCGGCTACCCCATTGCCTGGGTCGGCTATATCGAGGAGGGACAACAGATCCGGCCGGTCGCCAGACATGGCGTCGAAGTCGGCGCCCTCGATCCGCGCTGCCTGACCTTCGATCCCGCGCTGTCGCACAATGCCACCCCCGGCATGGCTATCCGCAGCAGGACTGCGGCGGTGTCGCGCACCGCCGAGACTGGCTGGAGACCTTTCAACTGCATGGCCTCGTCGGATTGCCGTGCCATGCTTTCCCTACCGTTGTCGACCGGCAACGCTATTTTCGGCGTTCTCAACATCTATACCCGCGAGGAGACGGATGCCTTCGCCAAGGACGAAATCGATCTGCTGACCGAGGCGGCGGACGACCTGGCATACGGCATCGGCCGTCTGCGGGATCAGGTTCGTCGTCGCGAGGCGGAAGACGCCAACAAGATCAAATCGGAGTTCCTGGCCAACATGTCCCACGAACTGCGTACGCCGCTCAACGCCATCATCGGCTTTTCCGATATCCTCAAGGATGGCCTGATCGGCGAACTCGGCAAGCAGCAACTGGAGTATGTCAGTGACATCTATCAAAGCGGCCAGCATCTTCTCTCCCTGATCAACGACATCCTCGACCTGTCGAAGATCGAGGCGGGCAAGATGTCCCTCGACCTGGAAACCCTGTCGGTGGCGACGCTGGTGGAGAGCAGCCTGTCGGTAATACGCGAAAAGGCAGCCGCCCATCGTATCCACCTGCACTGTCAGGTCGATGATCAGTTGCCGGCCATTCGCCTCGATGCACGCAAGACAAAGCAGATCCTCTACAACCTCCTGTCCAATGCCATCAAGTTCAGCCCGGACAACAGCTCGGTGACCGTCACCGCCCGCCGCGTCGAACGGGCCGGGGTCGAAAACTGGGACAGCGACAACGACATCACCCTCCGGCTTCCGCTTCCCGCCGGCGAGTTCGCCGAGTTTCTGGAGATCTCCGTCGAGGATCAGGGCATCGGCATCAAGCGCGAAGACGCACCGCGCCTGTTCCAGCCGTTCAGCCAGGTCGATGCCTCGCTGTCACGCCGCTATGAGGGCACAGGTCTGGGGCTGGTCATGGTGATGCGTATGGCGGCGCTGCACGAGGGCACCGTGGCGGTTGCCAGCAAGCCGGGACAGGGCAGTCGCTTCACGGTCTGGTTCCCCTGGCGCGAGCCCCTGGTTACATCCGACGATACCCTCGTCGACGGCGCATCCGTCGAAGCCATAGTGGAGCCCGGGCTTGCCCTGGTTATCGAGGACAACGAAGCCGCCGCCGAACTGGAACGGTTCCAACTCCAATCGGAGGGCATGACGGTATTGCGCGTCGCCAGTGCTGAAGCGGCACTGGAGCTGATCGGACTGCGACATCCGGTGCTCATCGTACTCGACATCTTCCTGCCCGGTATCGACGGCTGGGAGTTCCTATCCCGCATCAAACGCGAAGAATCGCCCTGGCGCCATGTGCCGGTGGTGATCGTCTCGGTGGCGGCGGATATCAAACGGGGCTTTGCCCTGGGTGCCGCCCAGGTATTGCAGAAACCGATCACGCGGGTCGACCTGAAGCGTACCTTGTATCGCCTGGGCATGAAGCTGGAAGAGGCCAGCAGCAAGAGCGTACTGATCGTCGACGACGACGCCAAAGCGCGCGAAATCCTCACTGCTTACCTGTGCGAACCGGGCTGCCAGGCGCTGCACGCGGCCGGTGGCCGGGAGGCCATCGAGATGGCCCGCGCAGAGCTGCCCGACCTGATTCTGCTCGACCTGATGATGCCGGAGGTCAGCGGTTTTGATGTGGTTGATGCCCTGCGCGCCGACAGCCGCACCAACACCATTCCCATCGTTATCGTCACCGCCAAGCAGTTGACGACCGAAGAGCGTGCCGCTCTCAACGGTCACGTCACCGCGATACTCCAGAAGTCGGATTTCGACCACGGCCTCTTCCTCGGTGAAGTCAAGCGGGCGCTGGTCCATAAAGGCAGGAACGCCGCATGAATAAAACCATACTCATCGTTGAAGATAATCCGAGCAATCTGAAGCTGGCCACCACCGTGCTCGAGCACGCCGGCTACCGGGTGTTAAGTACAGAATCTGCCGCCAACGCCATTGTCATGGCGCAGGCGGAGCGTCCGCAGCTGATCCTGATGGATATCCAACTGCCCGGAATGAGCGGTCTTGACGCCACCCGTCAGTTGAAGTCGGAAGCGGCTACCGCCTCTATCCCCGTCATCGCGCTTACTGCCTTCGCCATGAAGGGCGACGAGGAACGGATCCTGGGCGCCGGCTGTGACGACTACATCGCCAAGCCCTTTGACTACAAAGAGCTCCTGGCAAGGGTGGCGAAGATAATCGGCAGCGCACAGATGGTGACTGCGCCATGACCGCTAAGCAAGTCCTGGTGGTCGACGACAACCCGCTCAGCCGCAAGCTGTTGAACGATATACTGAGCGCCGAAGGTTACAGGGTACGTAACGCCGCTTCCGGTTGCGAAGCGCTCAGTGCCATCGCCGAAGAACGACCCGACCTCATCCTGCTCGACATCATGATGCCGGGCATGGACGGCTTCGAGGTTGTGCGTCGACTCAGGGCCGACAAGACAACCCACACGCCCCCTATCGTTATGGTGACCGCCCTCGACGACGAGGGATCGCGCGCACGCTTGGCGGCCTCCGGGATCAATGATGTGCTGACCAAGCCGATCAACCGCTGGGAGCTGCGCGCGCTGCTCGAGCGCATGCTCTGCGATAACGCCGAGAAGATTCATGACTGAACGCCTTCCCGTAGCGGATGTTTCAACCACCCGGCACATGCTTGAGCGGCTCAACCGGCTTTATTCGATGCTCAGCCATATCAATCGTGCCATCATACGCGCGGAGAGCCCCAACGACATCTACTCCGCCGCCTGCCAGATCGCCGTCGAGGAGGGAAATTGCCGCTTTGCGATCATCGCATTGATGGAGCCGCAAGTGCAGAAACTGATCGCTGTCGCTTCTGCCGGCACGTCGATCGATCTGGACGACCTTCCCCCGTGCATCCTTGCCGCAGGCCAGGGCAAACCCTGTATCGTTAACAACGTCTACACCGACAAACGTGCGGCTTGGACAGGTTCCACCACCCTCGAAGAGACCGGTATCCTGTCTGTCGCCTCCTTTCCCTTGTTTCTGGAACAGTCCGAGGTCGGCACCTTCACTGTCGGTGTCGGCGAAGCGCACTATTTCGGCGAGGCCGAGCTTCATCTGCTGGAGGAGGTCTCCGCAGACATATCCTTTGCCATGGACATACTGCACCGTGACGAAAAGCGCCTCGCCGGCGAAGCGAAGATGCACTATCTGGCCTACTACGACGCCCGTACCGGCCTGCCGTGCCGTCCCCTGTTCGAGGAGCGCCTAGCCACGATCTGCGAGCACTATCCGGCGACGGTCGTTTGCGTAATGGCGATCAACCTGCGCAACTACCATGAGCGCTTACAGCTACTCGGAGAGAATGCGGGCATTACCATTGCCCGTAGCGTTGCCAGCCGTATCGAGACCGTGGTGCCCACCGCCATCGTCGCGCGTATCGGGGAGGCGGAATTCGCGCTTGCCCTGGAGAGCCAGAAAGAGCTGCGCGAGATCGAGGAGACTGCCAGACAGATCCATCGCAGCATCACCGAAGCGATCAGCGTCGACAAACAGGAGGTCTTTCTCGAAGCCTTAGTCGGCATTGCAATGTTTCCCAAAGATGGTGTTCCTGCAGAGGTGGTCAAATCCGCGCTTACCGCCGCCGACACGGCACCACCGAACAGCGGCAGCTGCTGTCGTGTTTTCGTCTCCGGCATGGACAAGCTGTCGCGCAGTCGCCTCGACCTCGATACCGCTCTGCGGCATGCCATTTCTCGACAGGAGTTCGAGTTATACTACCAACCCCAGGTCGACCTCGTCAGCGGCCGCGTGGTGGGTGCCGAAGCGCTGCTGCGCTGGCAACGCCCCAACATCGGCCTGGTCCAGCCCAGCGAATTCATCCCCATGCTCGAGGAGACCGGCCTCATCAACGCCGTCGGTGAATGGGCTCTGTTCGAGGCTTGCGCGGCGTGTCGACGCTGGCAGGACCAGGGACTGCCACCGGTGAGGGTCGCCGTCAACCTTTCCGGGCGTCAGTTTCGCAACGTCGACATCGAAGTGCTGGTACGCCGGGTGCTTCACGACACGCACCTCGACCCCCACTGGCTGGAACTGGAAGTTACCGAGAACTCCATTCTGCCCAATGCAGCCAAGATTATCCGTATACTGCGCGACTTGAAGGCTAGCGGTGTCAGCCAGGCACTCGACGACTTCGGCACCGGCTACTCCTCACTCAGTTATCTGCAGCGACTGCCGGTGCAGCGCCTCAAGGTCGACCGCAGCTTCGTCGCCAACATCACCTCCAACCCCGGCGACGCCGCCATTGTGCGCGCCGTCGTCAGTATGGCGCATAGCCTCGGCATCAGAGTGATCGCCGAGGGCGCCGAGACTGAAGGCCAACTCGGCTACCTGCGCGGTCTGACCTGTGACGAAATGCAGGGCTACCACTTCAGCCCGCCGCTGCCAGAAAACGACTTTGTTACACTGCTGCGCGACGGTCGTTGCATCCAGATAGAGACCGATCAGCCCAAGCATGAACGCGTGCTGCTATTGGTCGATGACGATCCGAACATACGTTCCACTCTGCGCAGCATGCTCAGACGCACCGACATCCATCTGCTCACCACCACCAATCCGAACAAAGGTTTCGAGCTGCTGGCCACGAATCGAGTCGGCGTGGTTGTCTGCGACCAGCGCATGCCGGAGATGACCGGCACTGAATTCCTGCGCAGAGTCAAAGAACTCTTTCCCACCACGGTGCGCATAGTCCTTTCCGGCTATACCGACCTTGACTCGGTCATCGATGCGGTCAATCGCGGCGCTGTCTACAAGTTCCTCACCAAACCTTTACAAGCTGCAACCCTACTGGAGAGCCTGGAAGACGCATTCCATCTGCACGAAATCGAACGTGAGAACCTTCTCCTCACCCACCAGCTCAATGAGCTTGTGGCCGCCGCGAAAACCAGCGAGGGAGCGAGTTACCTACGCTGAACGACGATCCCGGCACGATCATCGCGTTCCCGGATGAAACATTCGGGCTAGCCCGAATGATTCACCCGGTCGCTTCGAAAAGAAACTAACTTAAGGTTTTTGCTTATTATTTTTGGAATATTAGCAAAGTTCAAAGTGTAACCGACCTACGCTAAACGCGCCCTCGCACCGATCTCGCCGTCCAGCTGCGGTATTTGCTCAATCATCAATAGCTTGCTATTGACTCAATCGCAAATCCGCATCTGAACGACGATCCCGGCACGATCATCGCGTTCCCGGATGAAACATTCGGGCTAGACACGAAACTCAGACACCAACTTCTGCAAAGACGAAGCCATACGTGATAACTCCACGCCGGCGGCTGAGGTCTGTTGAGAGCCGGTGGCATTCTGAGTTGCCATCGTGTTGATGTGGTCAATATTGCGGCTCATCTCCTCGGTGACAGTGCTCTGCTCTTCGGCAGCGGTGGCGATCTGGCTGCTCATCTGGTCGATTTGCGATACGGCTTCAGAGATCGCGGTTAGTGCGATGTCCGCGTTTTCGGCCTGTTCGACTACGCGTTTTGCCTGCTGGCGACTATCTTCCATCGCCCGCACCGCCTGCTTGGAGTTATTCTGGAGATTTTCTATCATCTGATTGATCTCCATCGTGGACTCCTGAGTCCGCCCCGCCAAGGTGCGTACTTCGTCTGCCACCACGGCGAATCCACGGCCCTGCTCACCGGCCCGGGCCGCCTCGATCGCCGCGTTGAGTGCCAACAGATTGGTCTGCTCTGCGACGCTCTTGATCACCTCGAGCACAGTGTTGATGTTGTCACTGTTTTTCTCGACTTCGTTGATCACTTCGGCGTTGTGCTCGATCTGCTCACCCAGCTCATGCATGCCCTGTACAGCCTGTTTCACCATCTCACGCCCAGTTACGGCCTCACTGTTGGCCTCACTCGCCGCAGTGGAAGTATTACCGATGTTCAAGGCCACCTCACGCACTGTGGCGCTCATCTGGGTCATGGCCGTGGTGATCTGTTCGGTTTCGGCCTGTTGCTGCTGAATGTTGGTGCTGGTCTGTTCGGTCACCACTGAAACCTCATCCGCCGCGGTTGAGAGCTGAGCGGTTGTATCGCGTATGTGCAAAATCATCTCCTGCAAACGCCTCTGCATGGTTATCATGGCCTGTTGCAGAATGCCTATTTCATCCTGTCCGTTCGCTTTCAGCGTTTTGCTGAGATCACCAGAGGCTATAGCTTCGAGTGATTCGACGGTATTGCATACGCGTCGCGTAATGTTTATTGAAAGCAACCAGCTCACGGATATACCTAAAGGAAGCGAAATGAGCAGCAACAGACCCAGCATTGCGAACGCCGCATGTTCATGCTCCGCGGCTCGGTGACCGGCCGCTTCCGTGAAGTTTTCAATCTTGGCCAACAACGCCTCGCTCGCGGCGGCCAGTTGCTCTTCTTCGTGTTCAAGCTTTTCCGCCAATAGCTCTGCCTCATGCACCTTGCCTTGTGAAAGCAGGTTAAAAACCCTTTGCGCATGCTGCTCGAAACCAAGGTGTCCCTTTTCGATCTCATTCAGTTCCCGACTAATCTTTTTGAACTCTCCACGCTCAAGTGCACCGATAGCTTTCTCGACGCCCTCATCTGCCAGACGCTTGGCAGACGATAGTTCCTTATTTATCTGAGAACCCAGTTGGTCGAATTTTGCAGTATTTTTACTAAAACCCTTGGCTGCGCCTGCTTCCTGCTGCTGCAGAATCCCGTAACGCATCGCCCGTTCGAAGTACTGGATTTGCTCCAGTTGGCGCTCCGTGACCAAGGTCACGATACTGGTCATTGGAATATCCTTGTTTACAATGGAATCAAGTTCCTTCCCTACTTGATTCATGGTCAACAGAGCATACCCCGAGCTGGCCAACAATATCGTCAGAAGAATTGCAGAAATACTGATTAATTTAGCTTTTATGGAGAGGTCGTTAAGGAAACTTTTCATGCTTCCGTGCTCCTTTTTCAAGTTGGTATCTGCTTCGTAATAGCGCTCTGCAAGACGCAACCTTTAGTTGGCCAGCCTGAGTTTAGGAAATAGAAGCGGCTATCTTGTTACATATAGGGTATTTTTGTTATGTTATAACAATTCGCAAGAAAGCATGGGTTATGCAAACATTAAATGACAGCCAGTTCCGGCAGATACCCTAGATCACTATGAAGAAGTTAAAGTTATACACACGCAGTTTGATTCCGCTTTTTGCCATCCTCGGCCTGCTGCTGCCATCGCCCCTTTTGCTTGCCGCTCCGAGCGTGGTGGCCAGCATCAAACCGATCCATTCATTGATCGCCGGAATCATGCAGGGGGTGGGAGAGCCCAGCCTGTTGATTCGGGGCGGTCAGTCGCCTCACGACTTCAGCCTCAGGCCATCCGACATGCATTTGCTGCGGCGAGCCGACCTGGTGGTCTGGGTAGGCCCTGATGTCGAAGCCTCGCTGGCTCGCCTATTCGAGAAGAATCCTCTCAATGGAGAAGTGCTGAAATTGACCCAACTGCAGGGCATCACTTGGCTAGCTCCCCGTGAAGAGGCTGAATGGGAGGCACGGCACGCGAAACAGAGCGGCGCGGCGCACCGGGAACACTCACACGATGGCGGCATCGACAGCCATATTTGGCTCTCCCCCAACATTGCCCGGCATATCGTACGTCGGATCAGCGTACTGCTGAGCGAGCTCGATAAAGCGAACGCAGCCCGCTACCAGAGCAACGCTCAACAACTGATCGAACGGCTGAATCGACTCGACAAGGAATTGGCGGCCGTACTCTCTCCTGTGCAAAAGATTCCCTATATTGTCTTTCACGACGCCTACCACTATTTCGAGCAACACTATGATCTCCACGCCGTGGGTTCCGTGAGTGTCAGCCCGGAACGTCTACCCGGAGCCCGCCATATTCACGAGCTGCGATCGAAAATCATCCGTCTGGATGCCCGTTGCGTGTTCGCCGAGCCTCAGTTCCAACCCAAGCTGGTAAACACCCTGATCAAGGGAACCTCAGCCCGGGCGGGAGAGTTGGACCCCCTGGGGAGCGAGCTGGAACCGGGGCCCGAGGCCTATTTCCAGCTCATGCGGGGACTGGCCGGCAATCTGCTCAGCTGTCTACAATCAAGGAGGTAAGCCGATGCAGACCACTCCCTTCCCTGACAAACGGCACAACCACAAGTCCTGCCGTTCTCAGGCCCTGTTAGAGGCGGAAAGCTACTGCCGGAGTAACGGCCTGCGCTTAACCGCCCTACGCCGTCGTGTCCTTGAACTGGTCTGGTCCGGCCATCAACCGATGGGGGCCTATGCCTTGCTTGAGCGGCTCGTCAGCGAGGGACGCAAGGCGGCCCCACCCACTGTCTACCGCTCCCTCGAATTTCTCTTGCAGCACGGTCTGATCCACCGCATCGCCTCCCTCAACGCCTATATCGGTTGTATCCATCCAGGGAGTGATCACGAGGCCCAATTCTTTATCTGCGAGGGTTGCGGACAAGCCGTGGAGATCGGTAATCCGTCGATCGAGTCGGCGATCGCGCGCCATGCTAAAAGACTCGGCTTCAGCATTGCCAGACAGACTATCGAGATCGCCGGTACCTGTGCAAATTGTCAGGCGGCCGAGAAGCCATGAATCGTGTTCGGGAAACCCTTGTCAGCGCCAGTGGGATCAGCGTCAGCCTGCAGGGACGCGCCATCCTCGACAGTGTCAATCTGAACGTTCAACGCGGCCAGATCGTCACTCTGATCGGGCCCAACGGGGCCGGTAAGACCACCCTGGTCAGGATCATTCTCGGCCTGCTCAAGCCCGATCTCGGAGAGATCGAGCGACAGCCGGGTATCCGCATAGGATACATGCCGCAACGCCTGCAAATCTCGGAAAACCTGCCGCTGACTGTGCGGCGTTTCCTCGGTTTGGGGATCCCAAAACGTGGAGAAAGCGATCTGACAACGGTAACCGGACAACTCGATATCGGCCATCTGCTGGAGAGCCCCCTGCAACGGCTCTCCGGCGGCGAGCATCAGCGTGTGTTGCTGGCACGCGCACTGCTACGCAAGCCCGATCTGCTGGTGTTGGACGAACCGGTCCAGGGGGTGGATGTCACCGGCCAGGCGGCCCTCTACGGCCTGATCACGAAGATACGCGATCAACTCGGTTGCGGTGTCCTGATGGTCTCCCACGATCTGCATTTGGTGATGGCCACCACCGATCAGGTGCTCTGTCTCAACCAACACGTCTGCTGCTCCGGCCATCCTGAAAGTGTCAGCCAACACCCGGCTTATCTGGAGCTGTTCGGCACGCCCGCCAGCGCCGAGCTGGCGATCTACAGGCATCACCACGACCACACACACGATATCCATGGGGATATCGAACCCCGGGTCGGGAACGAGCCCCATGGATGAGTTTCTGTTACACGCCCTGGCGGCCGGACTCGGGGTGGCCGTGATCGCCGGCCCGATCGGCGTCTTTGTCATCTGGCGGCGTATGGCCTACTTCGGCGACACCCTCGCCCACTCCGCGCTACTCGGCGTGGCGCTCGGTTTTCTGCTGGGAGTCAGCGTCAATCTGAGTGTAATCATCCTCAGCGTCGTATTAGCACTGCTGCTGGTCGGCATGCACAGCAATCGACAACTCTCCAGCGACACCCAATTGGGGATTTTAGCCCATAGCGCCCTCTCTCTCGGATTGGTGGTGATGGCGTTTCAGACCCATGTACGGGTCGACCTCATGAGCTATCTTTTCGGTGACATCCTGGCGGTGACTACCACCGACCTGTTGTGGATCTGGTGCGGCGGCCTATTGGCGCTGACGATCCTGACACTGATCTGGCGCCCTCTGCTGGCCCTGACCGTGCATGAGGAGCTGGCCCAGGTCGAAGGAATCCGGGTGGTGCCTGTGAGGATGAGCTTCATGGTCCTGATCGCCCTGGTCATCGGCATTTCCATGAAGATCGTTGGGGTATTGCTGATCACTTCCATGCTGCTGATACCCGCCGCCGTCGCGCGCCGCTTCAGCCGCACCCCTGAACAGATGGCCCTGTTTGCCGCCCTGGCAGGCATGCTGGCGGTGGTTATCGGACTGGCAGGCTCCTGGTACCTGGATACCCCGGCAGGTCCGACGATCGTGGTGGCGGCCGCCTTGCTGTTTCTTCTCAGTCAGTGCTTGCGGCAAAGGGCATAAGCCGATTTGGCGTCATCCCGCCGCCTGTCACTCTGCCAGACTCGTAACGCCGGTAAGCAGGCAAACAGGCCAGCCATAGCAGCCATACCCTATTCGATTCCCTGAATTCATTAATAAAAGTAATCGCGATCCAATAGTACGCCTCTATGGATTATTGATATTCTCTTCATAAGGGTTTTCCTTGGAAACACAACAATGCTTGCGAAATCCCGCACTAGGAGAGTGCTCACATGTTATGGACGACTCATCGCCTGGCTTATGCCGGTGATGCTTGTCTGCTTGAGCACGCTCGGCGTCGCCGCCGACCCTCTAGTGATGGGCATCTTTCCACGACGTGACGCGGCAATCACCACCAAGCGCTTCCGTCCCCTCTCAAGCTACCTGGAGCGCGAACTCGACACCCCGGTAGTGATGGAGTTGTCATCGGATTTCGACAGCTTCATAGTGAATCTACAACAACGCCGCTATGACCTGGTCCATCTCAATCCTTTCGACTATGTCAGCGCCCATGACGACCTGGCCTACGATGCCCTGGTGCAGAACGAAGAGTTTGGCGAAAAGACCATCAGGGGAGCGATCTACGTACGGCAGGACTCGGGCATACAACAACTCAGCGACCTGAAGGGCAAAAAGATTCTGTTCGGCGGCGGGGCAAACGCCATGATGAGTTACATCGCCCCCACCTATCTGCTGCAACAAGCCGGCCTGAGGAAAGAGGATTATGAAGCATCCTATGCCATCAACCCGCCGAACGCAGTGCTGGCCACTTTCCTGCGGCGCGCAGATGCCGCCGGCGCCAGCGAGGTGGTGCGGCGTCTACCGGTCGTCACCTCGAAAATCGATGTCAGCCAACTCGAAGTGATCGCCGTCAGTCAGCCGCTGCCCCACCTGCCCTGGGCGGTTAAGCGAGAGATGCCGGCGGCACTCAAGGAGCGGCTGCAAACCCTGCTGATCAATCTGAACCAGAGCGAGGAAGGCAGGGAGATCCTCAAACAGGCACATATAAGTGCCTTCCATCCCGTCACGGATAGGGACTATGACGCCCATCGCACAATCATCGAAAGCGTCTATATGCAATGATAATCCCGATGACTCGGGGCGCTTGGTGGGCAACACCCTGCTCAAAAGCCTACGCGTGCGTTTCCCTTTCTGGATCAGCATCGTTCTCCTGCTGACGCTTGGCGCAACAGCCTACTATGTCTACCACGCACAGCAGATCCTTTTGACGAAGAATTTACGTAGCAAGGTCGATGCCATCGGCAATTTCATTGCCCTGATGAGCCCTCACGCCATCTATACTTTTGATATCACAACGCTCGATCGTTACGTGATCCAGATCAGCAACGATGCCGACGTTCGTTTCGCCCAGATCCGCTCGCCCGACGGTCTGCCCATGACCACCTATCTGCCGCCCGACATACAACCGCAGCAGCTCGAAAGCTGGATTTCACAGTTCGACTCGACCGATGGGAGCAATCCACACATAACGAACCCGATCAGTATCCACGCCTACCCCATCATTGATAACGGAGATAATCTGGGTCAAGTAGTGGTTGGCATGGACTCCATGCGCATGGTCGAAGACACCCGTCAATTGGTGCTCGATCTGATAAAGATCTTTGGCCTCATCGTGCTTTCACTCGGCGGTCTGATTTTTATCATTTTCAAACTGCATGTCCTTAACCCGCTTGGCGCCCTCAAGGACGGCGCCAAACGCATTGCGCAGGGCGACTTGACCCATCAGGTGCCTATCTATTCAGAGGATGAACTCGGCCATTTGGCTAAATGCTTCAACAATATGATGGACGAGATTAACCTTGATCGCGAAGCACTGCTCTCCGCCAATCAGGAACTCACAAAGCTCTCCCTGGCAGTTGAACAGAGCCCCGCCTCTGTGGTGATCACCGACCTGAACGGCCGCATTGAATATGTGAACCCTAAGTATTGCGAAGTATCCGGATACCACCAGGATGAACTGATCGGCAAGGAGACCCACATCCTCGGCAACGAGATAGGCAATCCCAAGGAACTGGAGCAGAGACGGAACAGGTTGCTCAACGGCGAAATATGGAAAGGAGAGTTCAACAGCAGACGTAAGAATGGTAGGACCTATTGGGAATCAGCCGTCATCACACCGATTCGCGATGCAGGCGGCAGCATTACGCACCTCCTGGCAGTGAAAGAGGACATCACCGAGCGTAAGGCCTTCGAACAAAAGCTGCTCGATCAAGCCACCCACGATCAATTGACCGGGCTGCCGAACCGTTTTCTCGCCATCGACCGCCTACAGCAGATGCTGCAGCACGCCCACCGTCTGCAGAATCGGATCGGTGTCATTTACATCGATCTGGATAACTTCAAGACGGTCAACGACAGCTTGGGGCATGCCATTGGCGATGACCTGCTGGTCCAGGTGTCGACACGCATCTGGACTCATCTGCGAAATGAGGACACGCTTTGTCGTCTGGGTGGCGACGAGTTCATGGCCCTGATCCCCAATCTGAAAAATCCCGTTGGGGACCTGAAGGTCATCATCGACCGAGTGATCGCCTCCCTGCAGAGCCCTTTCGATCTCGGCGGTCACAAAACCACCATCACCTCGAGTCTTGGCATCGCTCTCTATCCGGAAGACGGTAACAACGTCTCCACCCTGATGAGTAATGCGGATATTGCAATGTACGAGGCAAAGCGATCGGGGCGCAACACCTTTCGTTTCTTCACCCGGGACATGAACGAACGCGTACAAAGCAAAATAGCCCTGGAGAGCCAGCTTAGGCATGCCTTCGAGACAGATGAACTCTATCCGGTCTACCACCCGATCATTCGGCTGGCTGATGGCGTCTTGGTCGGCGCCGAAATCTTGCTACGCTGGGATAATTCTGAACTGGGTGAAATCACACCCGGCGAATTCATCCCTATCGCCGAACAGACCGGATTGATCCGTCCCATCACCGACTGGCTCCTGACCACCATGCTGGAGCATGCCAAGACGTGGAGGCAGCGGCCGGAATCATTCTGGCTGGCGCTGAACGTGCCCCCCAGCCATTTCTGCGAAGAGCCGTTTCGGCGCAACATCGACACCTCGGCGTTGCAGGCCGCGCGAATCGGTCTCGATCTCTGTGTTGAGATTACGGAGAACCTCTTCCTGCAGAGTGGTGAGGAGGCGCTGGAAAATTTCAGACACCTGGCGCAGGTGGGGGTAACCACCGCGATGGATGATTTCGGCACCGGCTACTCGTCGCTGGCCAAAATCATCCATCGCGGTGGTTACCCCCACCTGCGCCAGGT
>JASFJY010000022.1:0-13831 GCA_050119415.1 Chromatiales bacterium
TGGAGCGCAGGAAGGTGGCGGTATGGAAGGTGCCGGCGCCCACCTCCATGTCATATGGCTGCAGGATGACACAGCCCTGGCGTGACCAGTAGTCCTGTAGCACGAAGATAAGTTGCTGAAAGGTCAGCTTGCCGTTTGCAGGCTCTGTGGAAGCACGATTCACAGTGAAGTCCCGAATGATATGCAGGAAAATCGCGACAGTATAACGATGCGGACAGGTGAAGGCTAACCCGGAATGGAGAGGGTGAAGTTGATTAACAATCCTTCGCGTCGGGTGTCTGTCAGGTGGGCATGGCGTATAATTGTCCGTTTGATCCATCCAGAGCCGGTCAATTCGATCGGGACAACAATTTTTTATGAGCAAGCAACGCAAAGCAGCGGCACTGATCTCCGGGGGATTGGACTCCCTGCTGGCGGCACGGGTGATACAGGAACAAGGTATCCATGTGGAGGGCATCAACTTCTACACCGGCTTCTGCGTGGAAGGCCACACCCATGCCATTCGCAAGAAAGATCGTAAGAAGCAGAAACGCAACAACGCCTTATGGGTGGCAGAGCAGTTGGGGATCAAGCTTCACATCATCGACATTGTCGAGGAGTATAAGCAGGTGGTGATGAACCCCAGGCATGGCTACGGGGCAAACCTAAATCCTTGCCTGGACTGTAAAATCTTCATGGTTGGCAAGGCG
Source organism: Chromatiales bacterium (assembly GCA_050119415.1). Lineage (GTDB taxonomy): Bacteria > Pseudomonadota > Gammaproteobacteria > Chromatiales > Chromatiaceae > Thiodiazotropha. Next base: position 690 of record JASFJY010000022.1, read on the forward strand.
TTGGATTGGATTCGTGCCAAGGGCTTCGATTTCATCATCACCGGCGAGGTGATGGGGCAGCGGCCGATGTCACAGCGTAAGGAGACGCTGCCGGTCGTGGCAGACGAGTCGGGGGCCGAGGATCTGCTTCTGCGCCCCCTCTGCGCCAAGAATCTGCCGCAGACCCTGCCGGAACGGGAGGGTTGGGTTGAGCGTGATCGTCTCTACGATTTTTCCGGTCGCAGTCGTAAGCCACAGATGGCGTTGGCGGCGAAATTCGGCTTCGAGGACTATGCCCAGCCGGCGGGTGGCTGCTGTTTTCTCACTGATCCGCAATACACGGTCAAGCTGGCGGACCTATGGCAGGCGCGTGGCAACAAGCAGTATGAAATGGATGACATCATGCTGCTGAAGGTGGGCCGGCACCTGCGCCCTTCAGCCAATTACAAGCTGATCATATCCCGCGAGGAGGGGGAAGGTAATTTCTTGCGAGGCTATCGTCATCAGTATCCTCACCTGAGCACGCTCAGCCACCCAGGTCCGCTGGCCCTGATCGACGGTCAGCTCAACGAGCAGGAGTTGGCATTGGCGGCACGCTTGGTGGCCCGCTACAGCCAGGGGCGGAATGCCGAGGAGGTGGTTGTCGAATACACCGCTGTTGGAGCCGCGCCGCGTGAGCTGAAAGTAAAACCGCTGCAACCCCACGAGATACCCTCCGAGTGGGTGCTGTGAGTCGTCATATCGTAAATTGCCGGCGTCTGCTCTGTCCCATGCCGGTAATCCGGGTGCAGACGGCTGTCGAAGCGCTGCCCGAGGGTGCCCTGGTGGAAGCGGTCTGCACCGATCCCGGTGCTCTGGTCGATATACCCGCCTGGTCGAGGATCAATGGCCACAAGGTGGTCGAAACGCGCAGCGAGGCGGGGGAATACTTTATTGTGGTCGAGGTCGGTCCTGGGAGTGTTTCATGAGTCCACAGGCAGAAGTTAGGGATAAACGCTATCGAGTCAGTCGTCATTCGGCCTTTGTGGGTGCGGCGGTCAATTCATTGCTGGCGCTTCTGAAGGTCATCTTTGGCTGGCTGGGACAATCTCAATCGCTGGTGGCCGATGGCATTCACTCCCTGTCGGATCTGTTGACCGACGCCCTGGTTTTCATAGCCGCGCGACATGCGAAGGAGGAGCCCGACGAGGCCCATCCCTATGGTCATGGACGCTTCGAAACCGTGGGTACTCTGGTGTTGGGCGGTTTTCTCGTTGCGGTCGGTCTCGGCATTATGTGGGATGCGGGGGAGCGTCTGTTTTTCCCTGATCAGTTGAAACATCCCGCTACCTTTACCCTTTATATTGCCGCCTTCTCCATCCTGGCCAATGAGGGACTCTTCTTTTATACGCGCCACATGGCCAATAGGATCAATTCCGATTTACTACGTGCCAACGCTTGGCACCATCGCAGCGATTCGGTCTCTTCCATCGTGGTGCTGGTGGGTATCGGCGGTACCATTGTCGGTCTGCCTTACCTGGATGCCATCGCTGCGGTGCTGGTTGGCGTGATGGTGGCACAGATTGGCTGGAACCTGGGTTGGGGTGCGATCCAGGAGTTGGCGGACACGGGCCTGGAAAGGGAGCATCTCAGCAAGATCCGCGATGTGATCAGCAATGTCGCAGGTGTCAACAGCGTCCACATGCTGCGTACTCGGCGCCTGGGCGGTCATGCGCTGGCGGATGTGCATGTTCAAGTCGATCCCTGGCTGAGTGTCTCCGAAGGGCATCGTATTGCCGAAGTGGTTCAGTATGGACTGATCGATCAGGTTGAGGTTCTGGAGGATGTGACCGTCCATATCGACCCGGAGGATGATGAAGAGGGGCCATCCTGCACCGGCCTGCCCCTGCGACAGAAAGCGGAAACGCTGCTGCAGGAGTTGTGGTCGCACATCGCCTGCTATGATGAACGGCGTCGATTGGTGCTCCACTATCTCTCCGGTCGTATCGATGTTGACCTCTACCTACCCCTGGTCTGCTACCGCTCTGAACAAGAGGCCGATGAACTGGGGCAGGCTTTTCAGACAGCGTTGGAGGGATCAGATATTTTTCGCTGTGTGAGGATCTGGTTTGGTTAGCACTATGATGGTGCGCATTGCCATGAAATGTGTCCTATCATGGTGCAAGTCGAAGCGACTTGTTTCGATCACTGGCCCGTGGACGCCGGCATTTCCCTCTAATCCAGGCCGGCTAGAGTTGGATAGCTCGACGATGGAAGCTGGTAACCACATATATTCCATATTAAATTTGTCATAATTTGTGGCTCTGCGGTCAACTGAGACAGATTTTGGAGAGGTAATGACATTCATTGGCATGTAATATGCATTGATTCGTTTTTCCAAAGCGTCTGGTATAGTTTTCCGGCCGCCGAAGCTATGCGTGTGGCTGACAAGATTCAGCTAAAAACTTAAAAACTCTGGAGATAACGATGGCCTCAAAAGCCCTGAAGATGATCAAAGACAATGACGTGAAGTTCGTCGATCTGCGTTTCACCGATACACGCGGTAAAGAGCAGCACGTGACGCTGCCCACAACCGTGGTCGACGAAGACTTTTTCACCGACGGTAAAATGTTTGACGGTTCATCCATCGCCGGCTGGAAAGGCATCAACGAATCCGACATGATCCTGATGCCTGAGGACGAAACCTCGGTCATTGATCCCTTTGCTGACGAAAACACGCTGATCATACGCTGCGACATTTTGGAACCCTCCACCATGCAGGGCTACGAGCGCGACCCCCGCTCTCTGGCTAAGCGCGCCGAGGCCTATCTCTCCTCCACCGGCATCGCCGACACCGCCTACTTCGGTCCCGAGCCGGAGTTCTTCGTTTTTGACGACGTGCGCTGGAGCGTCGACATGAGCGGCTCCATGGTCAAGGTTGATTCCGAAGAGGCCGAGTGGAACTCCGAGCGGGTCTATGAAGACGGCAACATCGGTCACCGTCCCGGCATCAAGGGCGGCTATTTCCCGGTGCCGCCGGTTGACTCCCTGCACGACCTGCGAGGCGCCATGTGTCTGGCCATGGAAGAGATGGGCGTGATCACTGAGGTGCACCACCATGAGGTGGCCACCGCCGGCCAGTGTGAGATCGGCACCCAGTTCAGCACTCTGGTGAAGCGCGCCGACTGGGTCATGATCCAGAAATACTGCACCTGGAACGTGGCACATGCCTATGGCAAGACCGCCACCTTCATGCCCAAGCCGTTGGTTGGCGACAATGGTTCCGGTATGCACGTGCACCAGTCGCTGGCCAAGGGCGGTGAGAACATCTTCGCCGGCGACCAGTATGGCGGCCTCTCCGAGACCGCACTCTACTACATCGGCGGCATTATCAAGCACGCCCGCGCACTGAACGCCTTCACCAACGCCTCAACCAACTCCTACAAGCGTCTGGTACCTGGTTTCGAGGCCCCCGTCATGCTGGCCTACTCCGCGCGTAACCGCTCCGCTTCCATCCGTATTCCATGGGTCTCCAGCCCCAAGGGGCGTCGCATCGAGGTGCGTTTCCCCGATCCGACCGCCAACCCCTATCTGGCCTTCTCCGCCATGATGATGGCCGGCCTGGACGGTATCCAGAACAAGATCCATCCGGGCGACGCCATGGACAAGGACCTCTACGACCTGCCGGCCGAAGAGGCAGCCAGCATCCCCACTGTTTGTCACAGCTTCGACCAGGCGCTGGAGGCACTGGACGCGGATCGCAGCTTCCTTACCGCCGGCGGCGTCTTTACCGACGATCTGATCGACGGTTACATCGGGCTGAAGATGGAAGAGGTCACCACCATGCGTATGACCACCCATCCGGTTGAGTTTGATTTGTACTACAGCCTCTGATAGATGCTGAGTCGATGATTCGCAAGCGCCCTTCGGCAACGAAGGGCGCTTTTATTTTGCGAACTGTATCTCTTGTTTATTGACCGCTCGTTGGTCTATCCTTGGCTCATGCGTAACTTTGTACTTTTGTTGATCTTTTTCATCTCCCTGCCGTTGTATGCCAGGGATGTCTACAAATGGACGAATAGCGATGGAGAGGTGATCTACTCCGACACCTATGTGGAAGGGGCTGAACGCATGCGTGTCAGCGGCGGTAAGTCCTCACCCTCATCGGCCGACACCGGTGCAGATGAGACGCAGACCGGGGAACCGGGTGAAGGCGCCGCCGGTTATCAGAGTCTCGAGATTGTGCAGCCGGCGAACGATGCCACCATACGCAGCAATGAGGGCAACCTCGCGGTAGGATTGGCCTTATCGCCTGCCTTGGCTGAAGGTCATTCGGTCAAGATTGTCATCGACGGTACCGAGCTGGAGGGTGAGATGAAATCCACACAGTTCTCACTCGGTAATCTCAACCGCGGTACCCACAGTCTTGTAACCAAGATTGTCGACGCAGACGGTAATGAACTCATTACTTCAAGCCCTGTCACCTTTCATCTGCGCCAGGCCTCCGTTCTTACCCCCTGAAGCTAAATGCACTATAATGGTGCAATAGCTTAGGGGAGCTTCGCATAAACACACAGACTTCGTTTTTCCTTAGCCCCCCGCAGCGCTCGAAGTAACGGGCTGATTTTCAGTTCATTTATCCCGTGCTCTCAAGCAATGCAGTTATTGCTCGAGTTCCGTACCTGTTGGTTCGCTTTTTGCTTATTGATTTGTCATGAAACCTGAGCTTAAAAGAAGCAATCTCGAAAAACAGGTTCTGGAGAACTTGAGTACAGCGGTCCTGCTCTTCGATCGGGAATTTCGCCTGCTCTATCTCAACTCCTCGGCGGAGATGCTGTTTGCCGTGAGTGCACGCAAAGCCGTTGGTTCACTGGCACTGGAAATGATTCGTAGTCCCGGTAGTGTGCTGTTGAACAATCTGACCAAATCTCTGGAGAGTGGGCAGCCCTTCACCGATCGAGAGTACCAGATGACCCTGCCCGATGGGCGGGAGATCACCGTCGACTGTACGGTTATCCCTCTGAGCCATGGCGATCAGGTGGATGAACTCCTCGTGGAGTTCCAACAGGTGGACCGGCAACTGAGAATTACCCGCGAAGAGCAGATTCTGGCGCACAACGAAGCAACACGCGCGTTGATTCGCGGGCTCGCCCATGAGATCAAGAATCCATTGGGGGGACTACGCGGTGCCGCCCAGTTGCTGGAGCGTGAGCTGCATGACGTGTCGCTAACCGAATACACCCAGATCATCATCGAAGAGGCGGATCGACTGCAGAACCTGGTCAACAACATGCTGGGACCGAACCGGCTACCGGAGAAGAAGCCGATCAATATCCATCAGATTTTGGAACGGGTCTGCAATCTGGTAAAGGTGGAGTCCGGACCCGGTTTGACCGTCAACAAAGACTATGATCCCAGTATTCCCCCAATCAGCGGCGACACGGATCAGCTGATCCAGTCCTTTCTGAATATCCTGCGCAATGCGGTGAAGGCGGCGGGCAGCAAAGGTGTGCTTGGCATCACTACACGTGTCTTGCGTCAGTTCACCATCGGTAACATCCGCCATCGACTGGTAATCTCTGTGGAGATAGAGGACAACGGGCCGGGTATACCGAAGGAGCTGCAAGAGAGCATATTTTTTCCCATGGTAACCGGCGGTAACGGCATGGGCATGGGTTTGTCTATATCCCAGACCCTGATCAATCGACACCAGGGATTGATCGAATTCACCAGCAAGCCTGGACAAACCATTTTTCGTGTTTTACTTCCGTTGGAGCAAGTAGATGGATAGAGCATGCCGAGTCTGGGTGATTGACGATGATCGCTCGATTCGCTGGGTTTTGGAAAAGACCCTGCAAAAGGCCGATATGGACGTGACCAGTTTCGATAGTGCGGATCGGGTACTCAGCTCGCTGAAAAAGCAACAGCCCGATGTCGTGGTCTCTGATATCCGTATGCCCGGTATGGACGGCTTGGAGTTGCTGGAGATCCTGCATGCCCGCTATCCGGGATTGCCGGTCATCATCATGACAGCCCATTCGGATCTCGACAGCGCGGTCTCCGCCTATCATGGCGGTGCCTTTGAATACCTGCCGAAACCCTTTGACGTGGACGATGCGGTGCAGCAGATACGCCGGGCCTGTCGTCATCAGGCCACAGTGGAAGAGAAGCCGCTGCTGGACGACCGTACGGGGGCGAAGGAGATCATCGGCGAGGCAGCGGCCATGCAGGAGGTGTTCCGGGCCATCGGTCGTCTGGCCCGCTCCAACATCACGGTACTGATCAATGGCGAGTCGGGGACCGGCAAGGAACTGGTGGCCCAGGCGCTTCATCGACACAGCACGCGCGCCGAGTCACCTTTTATCGCCCTCAACATGGCGGCAATCCCCCGCGACCTGATGGAATCGGAACTGTTCGGCCATGAGCGGGGCGCCTTCACCGGTGCCCAGACCCGCCGCGAGGGACGCTTCGAACAGGCCGACGGCGGCACGCTCTTCCTGGATGAGATCGGTGATATGCCGGCTGAACTGCAGACGCGCCTGTTGCGGGTGTTGGCCGATGGCGAATTCTATCGTGTCGGCGGCCACGAACCGGTGAAGGTCGATGTGCGTATTATCGCCGCTACCCACCAGAATTTGGAAAGTCTGGTCAAATCAGGCGCCTTTCGCGAAGACCTTTTCCACCGCCTTAACGTGATTCGCATCCACTTACCGGCCCTGCGTGAGCGACGCGAGGATATTCCCCTGCTGATGAAACATTTCCTCGAAAGCGCGGCAAAGGAGTTGTCGGTGGAGGCCAAGATGTTGTTGCCGGAGACCGAGGAGTTTCTCAGCCAAATGGAGTGGCCGGGTAACGTGCGTCAGCTGGAGAACACCGCTCGTTGGTTAACGGTGATGGCCTCGGGTCAGGAGATCCATATCGACGACCTGCCCACCGAGTTGAAGGATAGTGAGGCTCCCTCGGTCTTCTATGATGACTGGCGCCAGTTGCTGCGCGCTTGGGCCAGGAAGCGTTTACAGGAGGGATGCGAGGGACTGTTGAATGAGGCTGAACCTGATTTCGAGACCGTTATGATTGAAACCGCCCTGGAACATACGGCTGGACGCAGGCAGGATGCGGCCCGTCTGCTGGGTTGGGGACGCAATACCCTGACACGCAAGATCAAGGAGCTTAACCTCGACATCGACGGCTGATTTTTAGCGGCCATTGTGTGGAGGCCTCTGTCCGGAGTCCTCCATAAGCGTGATTCGCACTATTCTTAGCCAGAGAAAAGCATGAAGTTGGTCGGGTAATAAGCGATTTTTTGATCGCCTTGTCCGGTTATCATGCTCGGCCATTTATTCATCATTATTTCAACAGGTACCCACATGGATGCTACCACCATCGATCTGCCCGGCAGCGAAATCGAATCGATAACCTTGGAGGACGGCAAGCTCGTCATCCGTTTCTCCCGCGCCTACCTCATCAAGACCCTGAGCGGTTCGGTCGAGCGTACCCGCTGGTGGCAGGCTGGGTGTTTGATCTTCGACGAGGCCGAGGTGGAGGGCGAACTGCCAAACTGTCCCTGCGTCTGCGACGGTGGCGACGTGGGCGAAAACGTCTATACCTACCGCGATATGATCCCGCTCCCGCTGGAGAGTAAGGGGAGGGCCCACTGCGCGTTGAAAATCAAGGATCAGGCTGAGCTAGTGCAGGCACAGGCCAGTGGCGTGATGTTGGCAATGGAGGATCGTCCCCACTACATCGAGCATATACGTCCGACTCAATAATATTCCAGAAATGATAGGCAATCACCGGTGTAGGTTGGGTTAGCGTAGCGTAACCCGACATAAGAGGGGGCATTCCTCCACCCATTGTCGGGACACGCTACGCAAACCCGACCTACGCCTGATGCGGTAGTTGCCTAATTATCAATCGGTTGCTATTGATTCAATCGCAAATACGCATCTGGACAGCGATCCCGGCGCGATTATCGGGTTCCCGGTGATTAATTTTCAAGCGACCGGGTGAAAATTCGGGTCAACCCGAGGCAAGCCGATGGGCGGCCCGGGTGGTCTCCGGCAGTTTGTAGCGGGTGGTGGCCGACAACACATAGTCGATCGCCGTCGGCAGCGAGATGCGGTGGCCGATGGAGACATAGATCGGTTTGACGCCCCTGCGGGTGCGCAGCACGGCGCCGATCTCTTCCCCCTTGTCAATCAGCGGCACCCAACTCCCTTTATCCTCCGGCACTGCCCCATGGCTGCCGATCAGGCGTGTCTTGCCGACCCCGATGGAGGGAATATCGGTGAGTAGACCGAGATGACAGGCCAGGCCGAATCGTCTTGGATGAGCCAGACCCTGGCCGTCGCATAACAGGAGGTCCGGCGGACATTTTAGCCGGTCCAGCGCCTGTAAGATGGCGGGAATCTCCCGAAAAGAGAGCAGTCCTGGTATATAAGGAAAACCTGTAGGTTGGCGGTCGACAGCCTGCTCGATGGGCTCCAGCGATGGAAAATCCAGTACAGCGACGGCCGCCCGGGTGATCCGCCCGCTATCTTCGAATCCCACGTCGACGCCGGCGATACGCGTTGGTCGGGCAAGCCGATCTTCACGGATCACATGCTGGCCCAGTTGTAGCTGCAAGGCAATCGCATCGGCGGGCTTCAGATCCCAGGGATGTTGCAGTTTGACCTTCATTGCGCTCTCGACAGTTCAGTCTTGGGTGATTGTAAAGCCCCTTGTGAAACTGCAAAGTTGTTTGCTGTTTTGTATTTCCATGACGAAAAACTTGAATAAGTGCCTAATGTTGTTGCAAGCTTGTATTATTGGTTTAAGCTTCTTGTAGTTTTGTCGCTAAACGATCGAACTTTCTCCCCTCCATAGAGATTGGCCGGTGTGGGGTGGGATACCGCGTGCCGGCAGCTGATTCAGTGTCTACAAAGAGAAGTAGTTAGAAATGTCAGTCGAGCTATTTAATAATGGCAGCCATATTTGCGTTGCCTTCAGGGATTTGGTCAACGGAGAGGCCGTCCAGGCTAACCAGTTTCTCATCTACGATCACCAGCACGCCGCGTTAATCGATCCGGGTGGCGAGTTGACTTACTCACGGTTATTCATGGCCATCAGCGACTACATGAATGTGAAAAAGCTCGATTATGTCGTAGCCTCGCATCAGGATCCAGACATTGTCGCGTCGGTCAACAAATGGCTCGTGGGTACCGATTGCAAGGTCGTCGTACCGGCCCTTTGGGAGCGTTTCATCCCCCATTTCACACGGCCGGGGCGTTTGGTCGACCGGGTTGTTCCGATCCCGGACGAAGGGACCAACCTGCAGCTGGGTAATATTCGTTTAATGGCATTGCCGGCCCATTTTCTCCACGCCGAAGGTAATTTCCAGTTCTACGATCCGATCAGCCGCATCCTCTTCTCCGGCGATATGGGTGCCAATCTACCGCCCAATGATCTCAACAAGCCGGCCAAGAGTATCAAGGACTTGTTGCCCTACATGGAAGGCTTCCACAAGCGTTATATGAATTCCAACAAGGTCTGCCGTCTGTGGGCCAACATGGTGCGTCAGCTCGATATCGACATGATCGTACCCCAACACGGGCGCGCCTTTGTCGGTCGCAGGGCGGTGAACGAATTCATAAACTGGATCGAAGGATTGCAGTGCGGTGTCGACCTGGTAACCCAGGATACCTATCGCCTGCCCTGATTTCCCCCTTCATGTCTATCTCTGCAGTTGTGCCTGACGGTCGGCGGCCAGTTCACCGATCCAGAAGCCCAGGTTCTTCTCCAGGAACTCATCAACCGGCATGTAGTGGGAACCGTCGCAGGAGAAGGTCAATCCCAACATGCCGTTCATGACGTTAATCGAGGCACTGCGTAGGTAGATGGTCTCGTCGGCGAAGCGCAAGGCCTTGAACTCATCCAGTACCTGACGAATCTGCGCGGGTGTCACTATGGCACGATCAGGGTAGGCGTAGAGTGGATAGGCCAGCACGATATCGGGGTTGATGATCTCTTCCACTCCGTGTATCCGGTAGCTGAAAGGATCCTCCATGAGCCAGAAGGAGCAGCGGCCGCTGGAGTAGTGGAGCTTGCAGTGAAATATACCGTGATCGGTCATTAACGAAAGGATGGTCTCGTGCACCGAATCGATATGTTCATCGAGCTGGCTGGGGATACGCTGTTGCATGAAAAGGGTGCCGCGTACCGCCGGATCGCCCTTGAACTGCTGCCAGTGGGGAGTGCGAACGCGTCCGTTGATATCGTCGACCAGTTTGTCGAGGGAGAAGTCGGCAGCGATGAAGCCAAGCAGTTGTTCACCCCGCCTTACCGCCTGTAGTGCTGTGACGCACTCGCGATCGCTGAACAGGCTGTGGTAGACGGAGGATAGCATGATGCCTTTGAAGGGCAGGTTGTTTTTCAGATAGGGACGCTTAGAGAGATCATACCCGCGCCAGCTTTTGTCCACCTGTTTTGGCCGCACCAGTGAAGATATCTCCTGTCCTTGCAGATCCCAGGCGTAGAGGAATTCACAGCTGGTGATGTTGTTGATGTGATCGAGAAGCAGTTTGTCGAGCCGTTCGGCATCCTGCCAGACTTGTGCGCACAGTTGCGCCAAGCGGCACAGTGGCTCACTGATCTCACCGGCCAGGGCGTCCTTTTTACTGAGAATGATCTGTTGCAGTACGCTCATATTAATCCGGCAGCCAAGTAGTTACCTCGAGTAGGGATTATAACCCGACACATTGATGTTTGGAGCAGGAGGCTCTGGGCCAGTGAGAAGCCCGGTACGTTTGCGTGTACAATGCCGGTTTTCAGAATCGAGTCAGTCAAAGCCGAGGATAGATTACGCCGTGACCACCCTGCAAAACGATCGATTGCTCAGAGCGCTGCAGCGCGAGCCCGTGGATGCCACCCCGGTGTGGATGATGCGGCAGGCCGGGCGCTATCTGCCGGAGTACCGGGCCACCCGTGCCAAGGCCGGTAGCTTCATGGATCTTTGCCGCAATCCTGAATTGGCCTGTGAGGTCACCATTCAGCCGCTCGAGCGTTATCCGCTGGACGCGGCAATCCTCTTTTCAGATATCCTCACGGTGCCGGATGCCATGGGTTTGGGCCTCTATTTCACTGAGGGGGAGGGACCCCATTTCGAGCGGCCTGTGCGGCATGCCTCCGCCGTCGAGGCCCTCGGCCTGCCCGACATGGAAGAGGACCTGGGTTATGTGATGGAGGCGGTGCGCACCATCCGTCGTGAACTCGACGGCCGGGTGCCCCTGATCGGCTTCAGCGGCAGTCCCTGGACCCTGGCCACCTATATGGTCGAGGGGGGGGGCACCAAGAACTTCGCCAAGGTGAAGGGCATGATGTTCGAACGCCCTGAACTGATGCACGAACTGCTGGGCAAAATAAGCGAGACGGTGACCGCCTATCTTAACGCTCAGATCGCTGCCGGTGCCCAGGCGGTAATGATCTTCGACACCTGGGGCGGCGTCCTCACTCCGCACCACTACCAGGCCTTCTCCCTCGACTACATGCAACAGATCGTCAATGGGCTGGACCGCGTGGCTGAGGGGCGTCGGGTGCCGGTCATCCTCTTCACCAAGGGGGGTGGTCTGTGGCTGGAACGCATGGCCGACACCGGCTGCGATGCCCTGGGCATCGACTGGACCCTGAGCATGGCCGATGCCCGCGCCCGGGTCGGCGAGCGGGTGGCGTTACAGGGTAATCTCGATCCTTGCACCCTTTACGCCTCACCTCAGCGGATTCGTGAAGAGGTGGGCCGGGTGTTGGCCAGTTTTGGTCAAGGCAGCGGCCATGTCTTCAATCTGGGTCACGGCATCCACCCTGAAATCGATCCGGAGCATGCGGGGGTCTTGGTCGAGGCGGTACATGAGTTGAGCCGGCCCTATCACCAGGAGGTTACGGCATGAAAATCACCCTTCTCGGTCTGGGCCTGATGGGGCTGCCGATCGCCCAGCGGCTGCTGCACTGCGGACATGAGGTGGTAGCCTGGAATCGCTCGCCGGAGCCGCTGGAGAGAGCCGCCGAGGCAGGTCTGGCCACGGAGTCGGACTTATCCCGGGCCCTGGCGTTGGGCGAGGTGATCATCCTGACCTTGAGTGATGCGGCGGCGATCGAAGCCGTGTTGTTTGGTGAAGGGGTGATCCCTTTAATAGGGGGAAAGACCCTGGTGCAGATGGGCACCATCGCACCCAACGAAAGCCGTTCCATCGCCCGGCATGTGTCGGAGGCGCACGGCGACTATCTAGAGGCGCCGGTGCTCGGCAGCATACCCGAGGCGCTCTCGGGGGAACTGATTGTCATGGCCGCAGGCGCCGAAGCGGTCTACCATCACTGTCTGTTGGTGCTGCGCTGCCTTGGCAAGGAGGTGGAGTTGATCGGATCGGTGGGACAGGCCGCCGCCATGAAACTGGCCATGAACCAGCTGATCGCCTCACTCACTGCCGGCTTTTCCCAGAGCCTCGGCCTGATCCGCGCCGAGGGTGTGAACGTGGATCAATTCATGAAGTTGTTGCGTGAAAGCGCCCTTTACGCCCCCACTTTCGACAAGAAACTGCAGAAATTCCTCGATCACGACTACAGCCATCCGAACTTTCCCCTGAAACACCTGATCAAGGATATCGGCCTGTTCAAAAAGGTGGCAGAAGAGTCGGGTATCGATGCCGCCATAGCCGATGTCATGTTGTCGGTCTTTCTCAAGGGGCAGCAGGCGGGTTATGGGGATGAGGACTACTCCGCGCTGTATGAAGCGATCAACCCCGGATTCGATGCGCAGACCGACACCGGTTGCTGAGTTGACCTTGTGGTGGGGCAGAAGCCCCGCCGCTGCATGTTAACTGGCGAGAATGGCGTTGTGTATCGGGGGCGGGAGAATCTCCCGCCCCGTTTGATTCATCCCAGAGCCACTGAGATAACGATGCCTAAGAGTAAAATGGCGATTGCGCCGATAATGGCTTTTTCACTTCCCAGCATGATTTAGTCCTCCGATTGACGTACGGGTTGACAAATAGAGTCCTGACGCTGAGCAGTCAGGATAAAGTATAGGCCATATTTATACCTGTACTGATAAATATAATGGATCATCCCCCGGATTTAACTGACACGGGTCAACAAACGCAGGTTTAATATGGGGTTATCGCTGAAGCCCTGAGGCGTCTGATGATAATCGCCGT
>JASFJY010000023.1:0-13627 GCA_050119415.1 Chromatiales bacterium
CAACAGTCGGTGCAACAGTCGGTGCAACAGTCGGTGCAACAGTCGGTACAACAGTCGGTTCAACAGTCGGTTCAACAGTCGGTTCAACAGTCGGTTCAACAGTCGGCAATACCTCTGCCGAGGTTTCGACTGTCACTGTTGGCGTTTGGGTGCTGGTTGTGTTGAATGACAGTGAGGCTGATTTATTCCCCGCTGTCTCACTTAAAAAGTGAATAACAAGCGAACATTGCTGGTTGCTCTCCAGTACTTGTTGCTCGCAATTGTCTGTCTCAATGGTGAACTCAGGGTCGCCGGTGATTATGGTGCTTTGAATAGCCACGGATAAAACGCCGGAATTGGCCAGGGTCAGTTCCTCTGTTGACTCTATTCCAGCACTGGTTACTCCAAAATCAAGAGGAGAGGGCGAGGCTGTTATTTGGTCGCTTGTAATGTCACCTGTTATGTCGGTTATCCACGACAGATATCTGGATACTCTGGTATAGACTCCGGGATGGGTTCCGACGGCGCAACCTTTGCTGCTGCCAAAACTGACTATGCCTAATAATCTAAAATCGTCGCTATTCTCCGGTACTATCAGAGGTCCTCCGCTATCGCCATAACATGAATCCCGTTCGCCCCCGGTGTCGCCTGCACAGACCATGTTGTCTGTAATGCTAGCTTGATCGAGTTGCATGTAGCTGGCGGCGCATTCATCATGGTTCCGCAATGGAACATCTACATGCATCAACTCATTGGCTTGTTGGGCATTGTGACCTGTGCTCGTAAATCCCCAACCCGCGGTATACAGAGTCGTGCCATCTGCAAGTCCGTTATCAAGCTGGAGCGATGCCAGTGGGATAGGTTCCTTTGTCGAAGGTTCTTCTAATTTCAGCAGCGCGATATCGTAATCGATACCGGTACTACTATATTTTTCGTGGCTATAGATTTTTTTGACATCGATTAACTCGCCATCGCTGAAATCGGTCAGACTGAGGCCGCCGATATACACTTGTAAGTTTCTTGCTCTTTCGCCTTCAACACAGTGCGCCGCGGTTACAACCCAGCTTTCACCGATCAGGCTACCGCCGCAGAATTGTTGTTTGACCGTCTTATAAAGTATTGCCGTCATCCAGGGGTACTTATCTGCCGGCACTTGTGATCCGCCAATGATATAGGGCGTGACCGAGCCATACTGACTGACGGACCCTGCGACAACTTGACTATTCTGTGTCATAAAAAGACAGAGAGCGAAAAAAAGAAACTTTCTCAACCTCATTGATGTGATCGTCCGTGTTAAATGATTGGTGTGACTTCTCTCTCGGAGCAAAGAGAGTGTATATATATATCAATCACATGCGCACAAGCGGTATCCTTGAATACGCATTACATGTCGTATCAGTACCACAACAATTAGCTCATCGCTACAAGAGAATGTAAGAATTGCCGCGCTGAGTCGCAAAACTCACAGGTAGCGGGTTCAGGTGTTGGTTCCGAAGTAGGGTATGCGTCCGTTGATAACATCCTGCAATCTATTCCTGGTTTTCATTAGTGGGACAACAGCTTATTAGATAGTGTTGTTGTTATTTGTTGCAGACGCAACGGTATATTTCTTAGAGAGGCATAGGGAGCATGTCCGCTCTGTTTTGTGAACTGGATCAGCGTCATCACCGCGCCGGTACGTTGGCTACTAGGCAACGAACAGGCTAACAGCCAGTAGGAACAGCGCAACGCTCAGGTGGTTTCGGTATGCCAACGTAGCGTCCGTTGCAATAGCTCATTAAAGATGTTGTCGACGTATCCCTTGATATTGATGTCGAGCGCTCAGTCAAACCGCCAGCAACGCCGGCGCGCCGTTCAGACTAGCAGGTCGTGGATCGGTAAAGACACCAGAAGCTTCCCCATTGATATCTGCCGCTGAAGCACAGAATACGATCAGATAGAAGCACAAGAAAGTTATTTTGGCAACATTATACGATTTACCTCTATCCTGATTGTATAAATGAATTCAACTCACACCGTTTGATAAGCATTTCTCTTGATGCTCAACAGATTAAGTCATAACGCTCCGAGTTACAGGCTTTGTTTAGCTTTTGAGTAACATCCGGATCGTTCCTCTCCAGCCCGAATGCTTCACCCGGGAACACGAACATCGCACGGGGATCGTCTTTCAGATGCGGATTTGCGATTGAGTCTCTTTTCTATGCGGCCTGGTGAAGCATTCGGGCTAGCCTCCTCCTCATACTGCATTTTGTTATCGCCAGACGATTTGGCGTCAGGCGACACGCTCCGGCAAGGATTGTGGAAAACGTCTCAAGACTCCCCGAATGCGTTGGCCGCATTCTACTCCTGTTGCCGTTCGGTAAGTGAACAACCGTTGAAACGGGCATCGAGGAGCGTCTGGATGCGCATGGCTCAACGAGCGCGGCATTCCACAGCGAGTAGGCCGGATGTCCTGACGACATAACAGGTTGCGCTCAGCCGCTGTTTGCCGGAGCTGCGATTTTTTGATCCAGGCGCTCGAAGAACCAGCGGTTTAGCTTGTGGAGCATTGCCATGTCGATGCATGGAGGCGGGAGCACCTCCTCCGAGAGCACGCTTCGCAATGCTGTGGTCGAAAACCTCGGCTCTGTCCACATATAGGGGGCCTGGAACTCGATACTCAGGCGAACCAGCTTCTCGAAGGCCGAAATCGGCACCTCGTCGAAACTCCGGGCATCCACGAGGTGAAAACCTGTTACGTCAAGGTCCAGCGCGAGACAGTCGCGGGCGAGGTCCAGGGTAGGTGGGGCCTCATTCGTGATATGGAAGATTCGATTGCCGTTTAACGGTGAGTCGGCGAGCAATATCATGGCTTGGACCACGAAGTCGACCGGGACTAGGTTTAACTCGGTATCGGCACGTCCCTCCACACGGAGGTTCATATCCCGCCCACTGAGGCGGCCGCCCAGGTTAGCGTCGAGGCTATTGCGCAGGCGGTAGATCGCGAGCAGCACACCGTAGTACCCAGTGTTGCTCTCACCAGCCGCCCCTGTTCGGGAGTCTCCGACAATGATGCTCGGCCGTAATACAACACCGTCGAGACCGTGCACGGTGTGGTAGTCCAGCACGAGCCGCTCTGCCTCGCTCTTGGATGACTCATAGCAGTTGTGGAATTGCTGGCCTTCGTGCAGCGTTTCCGACACGATACCGCCCTGTTTGCCGCATACGTACGCTGTGCTGACATGGAAAAAGCGCGGCATTTGCTCGCTGCCGATCGCCAGTGCAAGCTTGAGCAGATTGCGAGTGCCCTCTACGTTGAGCGCGAAAGCTTCGTCCCGGTCGCGTTCCTGGAACTTGAAGACCACTGCGCAGTGCCAGATCTCATCGATGTCGCCGGCCAGCGTTCCGAGGCGACGCAGCAGTGAGTGGGCTGATTCGGTGATATCAGCCTCGATGACTTCAAGCTGCTTGGCTTCGTCGCCTCGGAGTTCGGCAACCGAAGCGAGCACCTCGAGCGCCCGCTGTCGTGGAGCCGGAGCCCCTGGTCGCGCTTTCACGAAGGCGACCACCCGATGCCCTCGCGCGAGGAACTCGCGGGCGAGGTGGCTACCGAGGAAGCCCGTGACACCGGTGACCAACGCCGTCCGGTGCGGTGTGCTACTCAGTGACGGCCCGTTCACGGCTTCTCCGCGACGATCATGCTGTAGATGAAGACAGTGGGGATGAACTCCACCGTGCCGAAGCCGACCTCTTTCAAGACATCGTGCATCTCCTCGAACGAGCGACACTCGCCAGCGGGGCTGATGAGCATAAGGAGGAGCGAGATGATAGCCGGGTCGCCCGGCGCAACCTTTCCATTGTTCTTGAAGGTTTCGTAGATCAGAAGACGCCCGCCTGACGGGAGTGCGTCGTACGCCTTGCGCACGATCTGCTTGACCAGTTCGAGCGGCCAGTCATGCGTAATGCGCATGAGGAGAATTGCATCCGCCTGCGGGAACTCGTCCTGGAAAAAGTCGCCAGGGTGAAGGTCGATCCGATTGGATAGCCAAAAGTTTGATAGGTTCTCTTGCGCCTTAGCACAGACCTGAGGTAGTTCGAAGAGGATCGCGCGGAGGTTCTCGTACTGCGAGACGAGCGTCATACATGTCCGCCCATAGCCGCCGCCCACATCGAGGACGGTCCGGTAGCCGGAGAAATCATGGAACTGCGTCATCGCCAGCGCCGGAATGGTGCTGCTTTTGTGCATCTGTTCGCAGTACGCCCCTACCCCGGGGTTGTTCGTGTCGAAGAAGTACGAATAGGTCGAGTCGCTCGGTTGATCGTTGCGTAGGACGTTGAGTAGATCCGCGCATGGTTGGTACATCGAGTCGAAGAGTGCCACGTTCTCTCCGATATATTGGCCCATGCCCTTGACCAGGTACCTCCTCGCCAGAGGGGTGTTCTTGTAGCGCTCGTGCTGCACATTCAGTAGTTCGATGTTCACCAGGGCATCGAGGAACACACGGGTGGAGCGTGGTGGAAGCTGCAGGTGCTCGCGAATGGCATCGAGTGTCTTCTCCTCGTCGCCGAGCCACGAGAACAGGTCAAACTCCACTGCACAGGAGAGCAGCTTGGAGCGGAAGAATCCTGACATTATGCCAAAGAGCTTGCGCTCTTCCGCCGTGTAGATGGTATCTGTGTGTGTAACGTCGGTTGTTGCAATTGTAGCAGTGTCGTCCATAGCGAATCCCTTCTTAAGGTAAACTAGTGGTTGATGGAATTATTAAGCGAATAAAGTTGCGCTTTTTCGGGAGGGGCTTTGCCAAGAACACCTCGCCTTAGGTTCCTGTCGAACGTCCGCTGGCTAGCAGAAATCCGTCGCGTCGCGGTGGCTAGCTTATGAATGCATAGCGCGCACTTCGTTGTAATAGGGATGAGACCGGCCGAAGCGGCAAGAATGAATTTGCATGCCAACGGTCCACTGTACCGGCAGATCCTATTATTTTGCGGCGGATTCACTAGGCGTGATCCTCACGGAAGACCAGTGCAGCGTTGTGGCCGCCAAAGCCGAATGACTGGCTCAAACCATTGCGTATTTCACACTCCCTGGTTTCAGTCACAAAATTGATGTCCGAGATGGGTTCGTCGAGGTTATTGCAAGCGTGAGTCACGTGATTCTTTATGCTTAGAAGCGTCACAATCGCCTCTATGGCGCCGCTCGCACCGATCGAGTGACCGAGAAGTGACTTGGTGGTGTTGACAAGAGGTCGCTTTCCAAAGATGTCCGAGATGATGGCCGCCTCGGCATCGTCGTTGACTACCGTGCCAGTGCCATGTGTGTTCACGTAGTCGAGTTCACAGGCAGGCAAGTCTGCTTCCTCGAGAGCGGACAGGATGGCCTTGCGGACGTGCCTGCTGTTGCTGTCTATGCACATGATGTTACTTGCATCGCAGGTCTCCGCAAATCCAGCGATTTCCCCTATGATGTGCGCGCCACGTTGTAAAGCGTGATTCCGCTCTTCCAGGATCAATGCGGCGGCAGCACCCTCGCTGAACAAGAAGCCGCTACGCTTCTTGTCGAAAGGACGGCACGCCTTGTAGCGGTCTCCGTTCTCTCGGGCGAGCGTTCCCACGATATCAAAGCCGCGAAAGATCGAGCCGCTCTCATCCCCGAGGTACTCGGTTCCTCCCGATAGAGCTATGTCTGCGACGCCCGATTTGATAGTTTTATAGGCATGCCCGAGAGCAACCGTACCGGAGGCGCACGCAGAGCAGAGTGTGACGGAGGGTCCGGTGATACCGAACTTGAGCGAAATGCTGCCTGAGATGGCGTTCGGCATGCCCATTGAAACCACGAATGGATTGTACCGCTTGGGAACCTCCATTTCTGCGCGGATCCTGGCCATCTCTTCAAGCCCTATGTCTCCTGCTGGATGGGTCGCCTTTTCGAGCAAAGCTGTTAGCGCCTTCTGCGTTTTCAGGAGAATGTGGTTAGCATGGCTGGTGAAGAAGGAGGTCACGCCCCCCGCCCCCGTGCCGAAGACAACCGCGGTCCTCGCCGAGTCCACATTCTTTAAGTTCAAGTTCTTGCTGTTGTCTCGAACTTCTGTCTCTATGCCGGCGTCTTCAAGCGCCATGGAGCAGCAGGCGATTGCAAGCTGTGTAGAGCGGTCGAGCCTTAGAGACTCGTTTTGCGAAACACCATGGCGTTTGAGGTCCAGTTTCGGCAAGGTGCTCCAGATGGTCGATGTGAAGTGATGATAGTCGCCCCAGCCCTCTGGAATGCACTCAACCGATGATTTCTGCATCAGACAGTTGTCCCAGAATTCACTAACGTTGGAGCCCAGAGGGGTGATTAGTCCCATCCCGCTGACGACTACTCGTTTACTTTTCATGTTTTTATATTATGCAAGACTTCTTGTAAATTTACTTCTTAAAAATACGCTTCGTGTCTCAGGAGGGAGGGGGGTGTTCGTTGTGTGTTTGAGCTGCGTATCGATGACGTCGACGATCTCTCCGATATTCGTTATTCCAGTCGCCTCCTCCATGGGGAGGATCGCTCCGAAATGATCTTCGAGTTCCATCATGAGTGAGATATTGTCCATCGAATCGGCTCCCAAGTCGTTAAGAAGATGTGTCGTTATGGTGATGGTTTTAGGATCAGCCTCCAGGAAAGTCTTCTTTACGGCTATTTGAACATTCTGAAGAATCTCATCCCTTGTCATGTTTACTCCTTTGTTCCATGATAAGGTGCGTTATAACTCAACGAAATAGCAATTCAGTTTAAAAACATTTCAAGAGAATTTACTATAAAAGATTTTGTAGCTCTGTCCAGGTGGTCATGAGGGTGACATCAACTAGACCGTTGCCAATTACATCGATATTGATTCGTATATTGACACCATCCGACTGAGCTATTACCCAAGCTTGGCTGCCAAGTGCGCCCGTAAGATGCAGCTCACCTGCTGTTGGATTACCAGAACCGATGTTGTAGTTACCGGTAAATGGTGTGAGCGTTGTGAAAAATGCGTTTAAACTGCTAAAGGGAATGGCAATTTTAATCCTACCTTGTTGCGAAATACTGTAATCTTCCGTACTGCTTTCCTTGAGCTCGATATCGAAGTTGGACAGGGTAAGAAAATTGCTATCACTGGAAGAATGTAAGGCAACATCCATTGAGGTGCCGCTAAGATGTGCGGTCGTATCGTTCGACACATATTTGTTGATAAGCATGGATAGGGCGCCGTTGCTGACAAAGACGGAGCCCTGGTAGTCAACCTTAAAATCGGTGAGTACGGTATCCATGTCCAGCTCAAAAGGAGGTGTTCCGGTAAAACCTTCGCTTACCTGTGTTAAGGTGATACCGATCATCCCATCAAGGATAAGTTCCGAGTTGTAGGTGCAGTTGTCGAATGAGAATGAGGCTGTGTCACCCACGGAGAGCTTAGATTCGTCTGCAATATCACCCGTTAGGTAAAGATTACAATTAAATGCTTTACTTACAGCGCCTGCGGATGCGTTGGAGGTGTTGCGGCCCATAAGCCGATTTTGTTGCTGGATAAGAGAAAGCTGATCAATGATAAACTCGGAATAGTAGAATTTTCCTGATGCGGCGCTACCGGAACTACTACTTAGTGTACCACTCTGGATAGGTAAGCCCTTTACGATATCAACTGCTGTAAGTGCTGCTGCGGCAATGGATTCAGCATTTCTTGATGTGATCTTTGATTCTTCAATAGAATCTGTAGATGCATTGTTGCTGGTGTTCCTTTCATTATTACAGCCTGAAAAGATCAGTGTGGTTGAAAGTAAAGTCAGAGTTAATATAAATTTATTGAATTTGTACATACTGAAAGTTCCTTTTTTATTCGTATCCATTAACACATTCAGACGGCAAAATTCTAGGAGACAAATGTGGCAATCAACTAATGAATAGATACAGCAATCACTACTTTTAATGTGTTTTGAGCTGAATCTGTGATAATCGAAAAATCACCTTGACTCAGATACTGACAATGTTTATTTGCGTAGTGTAATCATTGCTATCATTAGTTATTGTAGGTTTTTGTCGTGACATATTTTTGTAGCATGCTGTGTAAAAGTAAACAAATTAAGTGTGACAAAGTGTACAAAAACATAAACACGTAGTGAGCGGGTGTGTTGTTTGAAGGAGACGCGCTAGATTTCACATATGAAAGCATTGGGAATGAAAGAGGCCTTCGATATTGCGTCAAAATGACGCATTGACAAATAATGAGCGCGCATGTTTCAACTTACAAGTTAGCGAAT
The DNA here is from genome assembly GCA_050119415.1 of Chromatiales bacterium. Classification (GTDB taxonomy): domain Bacteria; phylum Pseudomonadota; class Gammaproteobacteria; order Chromatiales; family Chromatiaceae; genus Thiodiazotropha. The sequence continues at coordinate 8,227 of JASFJY010000023.1, forward strand.
AAGTGTTTCGACAGTTCTCAATGTATCTCGCGATTGTTTTGAGAAAGTATTGCGTGGTTGTATCTACGTGGGCGATATCAATGCTAGTGAACGGAAAAGATTAAGAAAGCTAATGAATGGGTGTGTATTGCAAATATATGGCATGCTGCGCCTAAAGAATAGGTTATAATATTACTTAATTTTAAAGCATGTTATTCAGCATCTGCTAGCGATGAGAGCTTTGCATCCATTGCAACGTCTAACGGTAAACCGGCACTGTTGAGCACGCCCGCAAGCCCCTCATAAAATCCGATTACAAACAATAATTCTAATAATAATTTTTGATTGTAATAGCTGGACAAAGCATTCCATGTGGAATCTGACAGAAAGCGGTTGCAATGAAACTCATCACAGGCAATCAGCAGGGCTTTCTGTTTACAGCTCCACATATCAGACTCGGGGCCTGCCGATATGCGTAAAATGTCATCAACAGACAAACCTGCGCGCATACCTAACTGAACATGTTGGCCCCATTGATATCGAGCGCGGCAGTTCCAAGCAACGCGCAAGATAACAAGCTCTGTATCTATGCGTTTAAGATCGCCGAATGGCATAAATTTTGATGCAAAGAATACCATGCCATGCAGTAAGCGAGGATTAATCTTTAATAAAAACCATAGGTTTGCTATATCAACTTTAGCAAATTTCTTAACTGCAAATAAAATTGCTCGAGAAATTAATCCGGCATTTCTACGTTCAATAGGCGGCAGTCTCGGAGTAGATGTTGTGCGCCAACCACCAGAAGGAGAAATTTTATCAATAATTACCTTTGTCATAGTTATGCCTTCCCTAATAAATTATACAATCAGAAGAATAAGACGAAAAACATATATATTGATTCATGCGCAACGTGAAATAAAACAAATAGATAATATGGAATGATTAGTCAATACATTTGTGATTTCGCAAATATTAAACAAAAATATTTACATATGGAATGTAAAAATATAATTAGACTGACTGTCCTTTTCATGATAACTATAAACAAAATCTTGATATTTGCTACTGTTCTCAGTCTAAGTGTTACTGTTGTAAATAAAGGCCTGAGAAGAATTCAGGAACATAGGCGGTTGGTGACGATGAGAGTGGCTATACAGAAGTATACTTTGATATATCGCTTAGTTCATACAGCAAAGGTAGCAAGAGAAGTAATAACGGAAATCCTTTTTAACAAGAAAGCAAAGAGCGATAGCAGCGGCAGTACGCAGATCGTGCCAGCATATCTCAATGTTGGCTAGCCCGAATCTTTCGTTTGTTACTTTGAAGTCTGGCTCATCATATTGATGGAGTGTATCCGTATGCCGGCCATGAAGGGTAAGGAACTGGCGCAAAATCTGGTGGGTGTGATTTGTCAAAAGTTACACCAGATCGGGATGCTCATGATAGATGATATACATCGTTTTCGTTTTTGCATCTATAGTGCTTAATTCAAAAGATTGCTCTTTTTTCACCCAGCGGAGCAAGTCAAATTGGATTAGGCAGGAAGGAAACAGGGCTGTCGTGCCAAGCATGATATGTGCTGAATAGTCTGACAAGCAGATTAAGTAAAATGCAACACTGGATATTACTGTGCACGCCGGACTTGGTTCACAAAGAGAGGTTAAAATGACAGCGTTCCCGTATCATGAAACGTATAATGATAAAAGCTGTAACAGCATAAAAACAAATAACACCTAGTCGCAAGGTGTATGTCTCAAATAAGAAAGGGCATCCTGTAGAAGTGACGTCGATGAATCCGCTCTTTATAAGGACTGCTACCTCAAATGAGAGTGATAAATCGTGATCACCAAGGCAAGGCGGGGTAGCAACGGAAATGTTAAACACAGGGAGGCGGAGTCAGATGGAATTAGATTGGCCTAAGTCTTTTTGCTTTATCGGAAAATCCAATCCTGATGGTATGTTAGTGCCGCCAGAAGAGGTGGCACGCTCAGCTGTGGCGGTTCATGAGCTGTTGTTGTCGCATGGTATCGGAGCCGGCGACAGAATCGCGCTATGGCTCTCACAAGGGGCATGTCAGTTAGCGGCTATTCTAGGCTGCTGGATGGCGGGCGCGACTTTCTGTTTTCTGCCATCCTTCGCGGGCCGGTCGAAATCAGAACGTTCACAGGAGCGTATCGAAGAAGTTCTCACCACCCTTCGTCCCAGGCTGCTGTTAACAGCCAAGGTCGGGAAATTACCCGACTCGATACCGGATTGGATTCCTATGGTACGCATGCCTGACGCAAGCGCTAGGGTACCGGGTACTGACCCGTTGACGCTGATCGCAGACAGAGATCCCGATGACATAGCCTTTGTTCAGTTCACTTCGGGAAGCACGGGTGGCGCTAAAGGTGCGGTCGTGCGTTTCGGTCAGCTCAAGGCAAATCTCGATGCAATTGCATCGCGCACCCATATGAGCTCCCAAGACTGCATGGTTTCCTGGGCACCGCTCTACCATGATATGGGACTCATGGCGATTCTTCTGCCGCTTAGCCGCGGCGCAAACATCGTCTTGATGGAGACGGAACATTTCGTGCGCCGGCCCACCTCCTGGCTTGAAGGCATCTCGCGGTTCCGGGGCACGGTCACCACCGCTCCACCGACATCGCTGAAACTGCTAACCCGTCGTAAGGCTCTTGATGTGGATCTCTCGTCGTGGCGCTATGCCTGGATCGGGGGAGAGATGGTGTTTCCGGGGGTGCTGGAAGAGTTTGAGGAGGCCTATGTATCAGCTGGCCTAACGCGCGGTGTATTGCAGCCGACCTATGGCATGGCCGAAACCGTTGTCGGTATTTCCTGTGGTAATCCCGGTGATACTTGCTGTGTCGAAAAGGGAGTGATTTCCTGCGGTCCCCCGCTGCAGGGGATCGACATGTGCATAGTCGACGAGTATGGTGAAGCGGTCCCGCTGGGAGAGGAAGGGCGGGTTATGGTACGTGGGCCATCGGTCATGCGCGGTTATCTCGGCTTCGAACCCTTTACAGAAAATGCATGGTTCGACACAGGTGACCTCGGATTCGAGCGAGCAGGCCGACTGCATATAACCGGCCGGGTAAAGGACGTGTTAAAGCGAGGTGCCGAGAGTTTTTCCGCCAGCCTGGTGGAGGCGGTGGCCGAGGATGCGCTGGGTTTGCGCACCGGACGCGCCGCAGCTTTTACTATTCCACGCGTCGATCTGGGTAAAGAAGAGATCGTGCTGCTGGTTGAAAGTAGGGATTGGAAGGAGGTTCATGCGCGTACCGTTGCGTCTGCCGTAGCTACCGATCTGGGTCTTCAGATCGACATCATAAGAAATACTCGCGGAGGACGACTACCACGCACTTCCAGCGGGAAACTCATGCGCCAGAAGGCGGCAACGCTCTATAGCGAGGGATTAGTGTAATGGAAGGTCAGCAAATACCCACACAGATGATGGAATATCTCATCAGGATCATCAAGGCACTGTCCGTGGAAGCGGAACTGCCCGAACACTTGATCACGGCAACGATTACATCAGAGGATACGGTCGAAACCCTTGGTCTCGACTCACTTGGCGCTGTGTCGCTGATCGAGCGGCTTGAGGCTGAACTGGGTATCTCGCTGCCTGACGATTTTCTCGATATGGCCGACAATATTGCCGGTATAGCACGGCGTCTCGATGCGCTTTCGCAGGTGGGTGTTGAAATTGCAGGGACCAATGCCGGATCCTCGCCAGAGACTATCGACTATCTTCGTGTTCCGACTCAGTGACAGCAAGACCGATGTCGCTACATGCAGGCTTGTCGCACCCTTCGAGCAGATGGGTGGGCAGGCCTTGGCGCTGCGTCACCGAGAGCCAGTGCCAATAGGGGTTCCGTTTCACGACATCCCGGTGGTCAGTTTTTCCAGTATCTGATCCATCCGATCCACAGGTAGGGAGAAGTGTCCTTCGGCTTCGATCAGATGGATCTCGCTCTGGGGTAACGAGTCGGCCAGGCTTTGACTATGCAGAAGTGGCACCGTGTCGTCTTCTGTACCATGCCATAGCTGTACCGGAATAGTGATCTCTGCCAGATCGAACTCCCAGGGGCGCGTGTAGAGCGCCAATTCCTGCAACACACCACCGGCTCCCTGGCGTATAGCTTCTTTGAGAGAGGCGATGATTGCCGCTCGCACCGGCGGGCGGTTCAGGATGGCCCTGTCCGGCCGCGGCGCAAATCTGAGCATCATCTGATAGATCCACTGAGGCCAATGGTGGGCCAGAGGCACGACACCGAAGCGAAAGGCAAGTTGGGAGAGCCAGGGTGTCATGCGGATAGAGCGGAAATTGATCTGCGCCGGCCATCGCATGGCGTTGAGCAGAGCGGGTTGATCCAGCGGACCCAGGGGACAGACCAGGGTGAACCCGTGCAACCTGTCGATAAGCTGGTGGGCGCAGGCCAAGGCATAAGGGCCGCCACCCGAGACGCCGATGAGGAAGAAGCGCTCAAACCCCAGAAGATCGGCCAGGGCCTCCACATCGGCTGCCCAGTCGAGCAGTTGTCGGCGGGGTTTGGGATCGGACAGGCCCAGACCATTACGGTCCGGGGCGATCATCCGCAGCTTGTGTCGTCGTGCCGGCAGATCGAAAAGCAACGCCTCGAGACGGGAGCCGGGAAAGCCGTGGCAATAGAAGGTCGGTACACCCTCCGGATCGCCATATTCGGCATAGCCAAGTCTTCTGTCATCCGGGAGTTTGATGACCTTCGACTCTCTTATCATCGGTTGTGGGACTTCACCAAGACTTTTATGAGTCTCCTCTGGTGATTGTTGCATCGTTGATCACTCCGGTTGCGGTCATGGGATAGATCGACCCAGCCGGTGTAGCATGCAGTCCTTCAGCTTCGATGGCCAGACGATCGGCTGCAGAACCAAAATGGTTGAAGATCATGCAACTTCACTGCTCCGGCCGGTAGACGAGGCGTATCTCGACCAGGGCGCTGTGCGAGGGTCCGGAGTCGACGTTGTAGTCGTGAAAGATCAATTCGCCCTGGCTGGTATAGCGTATCAGCACTTCCGGGGTCGGACGTGTAGAGGAAGCTGCCTCGCAGGGCGATGCCGAAAGCCGTGTCGTGTTCGTGATTTCCCACCGGGAAGACATCGAACTGCATATGATTGAGCTGGAAGCTTTCTGACACCGGGATCAACTGAAAGGCGTCCAGGAAATTGGATCCCGCCTCAGCCAGCATGTTGGCATAGTCGGTGATCCGACTCTGTAGAATGGGCAGCAGCTTCACCGGTATATAGAGCTGTGGCGTCAGACTCCGTCGGCCGGTCATCAAACGTTCGAACCAGCTCTCAAGGCCGCCGATGTGGTCGAAATCGGAGTTGGTGATGAAGAGGGCGGGAGGCTCGGTGTCGCCATAGACCTGCTGAAAGCGTCCCA
>JASFJY010000024.1:0-13204 GCA_050119415.1 Chromatiales bacterium
AAAATATTATTGACATCAAATGGGCGTATGTCTTTAATATTTTTGCCACACACTTCACGAATAATGTTCCTAATCGACGAGAATGTCACACCATTTTCAACCACAATGGCAATATCACGGCGGATAGAGGGGTACTTGGAGAGAGTTTCGAAGACCGGCAGTCGTCCCTGCATAACCCCCTCTAACTCGATTTCGAAGAGATAAGTGGAACCATTGAGGTCGAGCCTTCGTTCAAGTTCGGGGTGGAGCATACCCATGACACCGACCTGCCTCTGCGCCAGAAAAATAGCCGCTGATTGGCCGGGATGGAGGGCCTGATGGGCAACCGCGCTGAAGGAGATATCATCCATCACGCCGGTGAGCCCCAAAAGCGCCTCCACATCCCCCTTCAAGTCGTAGAAATCGACCTTGTCGCTGCCGCTGCCCCACTGTTCCGGTAGACGCTCACCGCTTACAAGACCGGCCAACCCCCGAGGCTGTATCAGGGTCTCACCCTCATGCCGGAAGCGCAGCCCGGACTCGAAGATCCTGACGCGGGACTGTTGTCGAGACTGGTTGTAACGGGCCGTCTGCAGCAACCCCGGCCAGAGCGAGCCGCGCATCACCGACATATCGGCAGAGATGGGATTGGCCAAGCGGATAGGCTCCTCCTCCGGATCGATCAGGGCGGCCACCTCGGGACTGATAAAGCTGTAAGTGACCACCTCCTGATAGTCGCGCCCCACCAGCAGCTGCTTGGCACGCGCAAGGTCGAACTGCGCTTCGCCGCTTTCCCGCATTTCGATGGCGAAGGCACCGCGATGGGTTGGAATCCGCTCATAACCGTAGATACGTCCCACCTCCTCGATCAAGTCCTCTTCGATTGCGATGTCGAAGCGGCAGCTGGGGGCTCGCACCTGCCAGCCTTGCTGGTTTTCACTGACATCCATCTCCAGGCGGCTGAGAATATCCGTCACCTCCGATCGTTCGATTGAGACGCCCAGCACCCGCGCCAACCGATCGGCACGCAATTGGATCAACGGGCGGGGCGTGATCATCTCTTCACGGCACGCCTCCACCACGGGCCCCGGCTCTCCACCGGCGATCTGCATTAGCAGCGCAGTCGCCCGCTCCATGGCCCGCATCTGCAGTTGGGGATCGACACCACGTTCGAAGCGGTGTGAGGAATCGGTGTGCAGACCATAGCTCCGCGCCTTGCCGCTGATCGCCTCGGGGCTGAAAAAGGCGCTCTCCAGCAGGATATCGCGGGTAGTTTCGGAGACGGCGGAATCCTCTCCGCCCATAATCCCCGCCAGAGCCAGTGGACGCTTGTCGTCGGCGATGACCAGGGTATCGGTACTCAGTGACACTTCCTGGCCCCCGATCAGGGTCAGGGTTTCACCTTCCGATGCCATGCGCACCCGGACTCGTCGTTCGACCTTCGCCAGATCGAAGCCGTGCATCGGCTGCCCCAACTCCAGCAACACATAGTTGGTGACATCGACCACCGGCCCAAGACTACGGATGTCGCTACGGCGCAGACGCTCCTGCATCCACAACGGAGTCGCTGCGTTGACGTCGACATTTTTCACCACACGGCAGAGATAACGCGGGCAGGCCGCGGCCGCGACCAGGTCCACCTCCAGGGCCTCGTCGATAAGCGGCGGTACAGGATCGATAGCCTGTGCGGCCACCGGACAGCGGTTGATGACGCCGACCTCCCGCGCAATCCCTACCATGCCGAGACAGTCGCCCCGGTCCGGCGTCAGATCCACATCGATCGCCCGATCTTCGAGACCCAGGTAACCTCTCAGGTCGTCTCCCAATGGCGCATCCGACGGCAGGGGCATGATGCCGTCGGAGCTCTCCGCCAGGCCCAGCTCGCTGGCCGAACAGATCATGCCGAAGGACTGAATGCCACGCAGCTTGGCTTTCTTGATCTTGAAATCCCCGGGCAGCACAGCGCCGACCTTGGCCACCGGCACCTTCATGCCCGCGGCCACGTTGCGCGCTCCGCAGACGATCTGCAACGGCTCCTGTTCATCCACTTTCACTTGGCAGACACTCAGCTTATCGGCGTCCGGGTGCTGTGCCTTCTCAACCACTTCTCCGACGACCACGCCACTGAAGGTCGCCGCCACCGGTGTCACCGAATCGACCTCCAGGCCGGCCATGCTCAACTGATCCGCAAGTTGCTGTGTGCTTACCGACGGATCGACCCACTCACGCAACCAGGCTTCACTGAATTTCATCTACTTCTACCTTTTCCGGCAGTTACCGAACTCTAACTTGTTCAAAAAACACATATAACGCCATGAATGCAATGAAAGGCTTCGGGCGCAATGCGTGTTCGCTCAATCCACTGGGAGGGCTTTGCGTATCATTGCCATCCGCGCGTCATCATCAAACACACCTAGGCAAACTGCTTGAGGAAACGCAGGTCGTTCTCGAAAAAGAGCCGCAGATCGTTTACCCCATAGCGCAGCATGGTAAGGCGCTCGATACCCATGCCAAAGGCGTAACCCGTGTATATCTCGCTATCGATGCCAACATGACGAAAGACTTCTGGGTGGACCATGCCGCAACCCAGCACTTCGATCCAGCCCGTTTGACCGCACACCCGGCATCCGTCACCACCACACATGACACATTCGATATCGACCTCGGCGGATGGCTCGGTGAAGGGGAAATAGGAGGGTCGAAAACGCAGTTTCAGATCGCGCTCAAAAAAACTGCTGAGGAAGTCGTAGAGCACTCCCTTCAGATCGGCGAATGAGACATGCTCATCCACCAACAGCCCCTCTACCTGGGTAAACATCGGCGTATGGGTCAAATCGGAGTCGCAGCGATAGACCCGCCCCGGTGCGATGATCTTCAGCGGCGGACCGTCATGCTCCATGGTGCGAATCTGCACCGGTGAGGTGTGGGTACGCAACAGCAGATGCGCATCGAAATAAAAGGTATCGTGCATCGCCCGGGCGGGATGGTGTTCAGGAATATTGAGCGCCTCGAAGTTGTGATAGTCGTCTTCGATCTCAGGGCCTTCCACCACTTTGAATCCGGCGCGCGCAAAAATATGCTCGACACGGTCCAGGGTGCGTGTCACCGGGTGCAGGCCGCCGCGGGAGAGGCCGCGGCCGGGCAGCGTGACATCGATGGTCTCGGAGGCCAGACGGGCGTTAAGCTGTGCACTCTCCAGCACCGATTTACGCGCCTCGATGGCCTGTTGCAGGGCCTGCTTCGCCTTGTTGATTGCCTGACCGGCCCGCGGGCGTTGCTCGGGCGGTAATCTGCCGAGTTGCTTCAGCTGGGCCGTCAGCCGTCCGTTCTTGCCGAGATAGCCGACACGCACCTGATCGAGCGCCGTCAGGTCCCGCGCCGCCTCGATCGCTTGCTGCGCTTCATGGGTCAGTCCCTCTAGATCCAGCATGGATTCATCCATCTGCACTTCTCACATCGGGGTTCAGGGAACCTATGATCAATTCGTGAATCGGCGCATGTCGGCAGAAATATCCCGTCTCTGCGTTGAAAAGCCTCTCAATAGCGGCCTAGTACCTGCGCTTTTCGCCTTGATCCGGAATATTTAATCTCGTCAAGCGCGAGATCCAGAATTAATCAGAGGTTCCTTAAGGTTGACAATAAAAAAGGGGAAGGTCCTAAGGCCTTTCCCCTTTATCGTTGTCGCGTCCGGCCTGTAACCGGTGTTCGCGACAGGTTTTAGCTGGAGAGTGCGGCCTTGGCCTGTTCTGCCAGCGCGGTAAATGCCGCCTTGTCATGGATCGCAAGATCGGCCAGCATTTTGCGGTCGACCTCAATATTGGCGACGTGCAGGCCGTTGATCATGCGGCTGTAGGACAGACCGTTCTCTCTGGCCGCCGCATTGATACGGGCGATCCAGAGGGCGCGGAACTGGCGCTTTTTCTGGCGACGATCGCGGTAGGCATATTGACCGGCTTTGATGACCGCCTGCTTGGCAACACGATAGACCTTGCTGCGGGCACCGTAATAACCCTTGGCTTCCTCAAGCACCTTTTTGTGACGGGCGCGTGCTTGTACACCACGTTTGACTCTTGCCATTGTTCAGATCCGATTCGTTGGGTTAGGCATAAGGTATCATGCGACGGGCTACAGCCACGTCGGACTTTGCGATGGTATTGGGAGCGCGCAACTGGCGTTTCCGCTTGCTGCTCTTCTTCGTCAGGATATGACGACGATGAGAGGCGTTCCGTTTGAATGAACCGGATGAGGTGCGTTTAAACCGTTTCGCCGCACCGCGATTTGTCTTGATCTTGGGCATTGCTTTCTAAACTCCGCAATTGGTCACACGCTTCGGTGTGAGTAAAGTTACTTTTTCTTGGGACTCAACACCATCACCATCTGGCGACCTTCCATCATGGGCTTCTGCTCGACCTGTCCGTATTCGGTCAGATCCCGCTCGACCCGCTCCAGAAGTTCCAGACCCAGCTCGCGATGGGCGTGCTCACGACCGCGGAACCGCATGGTCACCTTGGTCTTGTCCCCGTCTTGCAGGAAACGCATCAGGTTGCGCAGTTTTACCTGATAGTCCCCCTCTCCCGTCCCTGGCCGGAACTTGATCTCCTTGATATGAACCTGCTTCTGCTTCTTTTTGGCAGCCTGTTTCTTCTTCTTATCCTCGAAGAGAAACTTGCCGTAATCCATGGCACGGCAAACCGGAGGTTCCCCGTTTGGCACGATCTCGACCAAATCCAATGCCGCTTCATCGGCGACCCGCTTGGCCTCTTCAATTGAAACGACTCCTATTTGTTCACCGTCGGCGCCGATGAGCCTGACCTCTGTAGCCGTTATCTCATCATTAAGACGGTGCTTTTTTATCGCAGCGATAGCTGGTTCCTCCAAAAAGTCCAAATCCGATCAAAAGGAACCTCTTGATTCTTTCATTAAAAGGTTCCAGAAAGTAGAAAAGCACCGGATTGACCGGTGCTTTACACTCAGCTCACACGCTCTGTAACCTCTTTACGCAGACGCTCGACGAATTCCTGCAGCGGCATCGCGCCCAGATCTTCGCCCTTGCGTGTGCGCACGGCTACCGTACCCTCTTCCATCTCACGGTCGCCTACGACCAGAAGATAAGGCACGCGCATCAACGTGTGCTCGCGGATTTTAAAGCCAATCTTCTCATTTCTCAAGTCCGATTCGGCGTGAAAACCGTTGTCCCGTAGGGATTTGAGACACTTTTCCACATAATCGGCCTGACGGTCAGTGATGTTCATCACAACCGCCTGCACCGGCGACAGCCAGAGCGGCAAGGCGCCGGCATAGTGTTCGATGAGAATGCCGATGAAACGCTCCAGCGAACCGAGGATAGCCCGGTGCAGCATCACCGGCACCTGTTTGCTATTGTCTTCGGCGATATAGTGGGCGCCGAGCCGCTCAGGCATGGAGAAATCGAGCTGGATGGTGCCCAACTGCCAGACCCGGTTGAGGCAGTCGCGCAGGGAAAATTCGATCTTAGGGCCGTAGAATGCGCCCTCCCCCGGCTGCAGCTCCCACGCCAGCTCCTGTTGCTTTAGCGCATCTTCAAGTGCTTTCTCAGCTTTATCCCATACCTCATCTGATCCTACACGCTTTTCAGGCCTGGTCGATAGCTTGACCAACACCTCGTCGAAGCCGAAATCGCGGTAGACCTCCAACAGCAGGTCGTTGAAGGCGAGCACCTCGGAGAGGATCTGATCCTCGGTGCAGAAAATATGGGCGTCGTCCTGTACGAAGTTGCGCACCCGCATCAGGCCATGCAGGGTGCCGGAGGGTTCGTTGCGATGGCAGGAGCCGAACTCCGCCAGACGCAGGGGCAGATCCCGGTAGCTCTTGAGGCCATGATTGTAGATCTGGATATGGGCCGGACAGTTCATCGGCTTGATGGCATAGACCCGTTCCTCTGTCTCGGTAACGAAAATATCGTCGCGGAACTTCTCCCAGTGGCCCGACTTCTCCCACAGGCTGCGGTCGATGACCTGCGGCGTATGCACCTCCTGGTAACCGTGGTCCTTGAGCTTGTCGCGAATGTAGTTCTGCACGGTCAGGTAGATCTGCCAGCCCTTGTGGTGCCAGAAGGCCATGCCCGGCGCCTCCTCCTGGGTATGGAAAAGGTCCTGTGCCTTGCCGATCTTGCGGTGATCCCGCTTCTCGGCTTCCTCCAAACGGTGGAGATAGGCCATCAGCTCTTTCTTGTCCCGCCAGGCAGTGCCGTAGATGCGCTGCAGCATTTCCTTGCTGGAGTCGCCGCGCCAATAGGCGCCGGCCACCTTCATCAGCTTGAAGCCCTTGCCCAGCTTGCCGGTACTCGGCAAATGAGGACCACGACAGACGTCGAACCAATCGCCTTGGCGATAGACCGAAACCTCCTCCCCCTCGGGGATGATCTCGCGGATGATCTCCACCTTGTACTTCTCGCCGATCGCATCGAAGGCGCGAATCGCCTCCTCCCGGTCCCAGACCTCGCGCTGCAGTGGCAAATCCCGCTTCACGATCTCATGCATACGCTGCTCGATCTTCTTCAGATCTTCCGGCGTGAAGGGTTCCGCGCGGGAGAAATCGTAGTAGAAACCATCCTCGATGGCGGGACCGATGGTCACCTGGGTGCTCGGATAGAGTTCTTGCACCGCCTGCGCCATGACATGAGCCGCGTCATGGCGCAGCAGTTCCAGCGCCTCTTGCTCATCACGGTTGGTGATAATGGCGACTTCGCTGTCCTCCTCTATCAGACAGGAGGTGTCGACCAGACGGCCGTTCACGCGCCCGGCCAGCGCCGCCTTGGCGAGCCCGGGCCCGATATCTTCGGCCACCCCATGGACACTCACGGGATGGTCAAAATGGCGTTGCGAGCCATCGGGGAGAGAGATAACAGGCATACTTCAACTACCTCATCAGTGGTGGCCCATACGAGAGGCCACATGAAATAAAAGGGCCGGCACCCTGAGAGGGCCGGCCCTGCCTGACGGCGGCCCCCTTGAGACCGTCCGTCCTTTGCCGCACCAAACCCACAAGCGATTTGTGCAGCCAATCAATGGGTTATTAAACAGTTACGCGTAAGTTTATTATACCCCTCCGAGGCAAGTCAAAACCCTTTTACTGGAACAAAAAGGGCCAGGGACTGGGCTGTAGCGGCAGGATCGAAAAGCCAGCTGAAGCAGCTGATTCAGGCACAGGCCAGCAGGCAACTGTCGGGATTCGTTACACCTTGAAGAAGCCCTTTCTCGCATGCAAACGCTTTGTTTGTTAACGAGTTGTTACTTCCTGTCCGGTTCATTGCCCCCCTATAGCGCCAGCCTCTACTCGCGCTAAAGCCGCCAAAGCGCCCGATTCTCTCTTATTATGTCGGTACAATTAACAAAATCCAATTTCACCTGGGCCGACGTATCCGAGTCATCAGTGTTAGCGACATAAATAAAGACGGATTTATTTTACTTCGATCATTATTATCAATGAGTTACTTCCTAAAAACCGACAGCTCTATTGTCGCGCGCCTTCAACCTCAAGAATCGGCGTTGTTCTTGCCCGCCTTAGGTCGAACGAATCTTTCGCACCATAGCGATGGTTAACGACAACAGGAGGTGATCACACAAGCCCAAACGGACAGTACAGGAAGGCAATCACTGCTGTCTCCCACCAGAAATGACCGGCAATGTAAAAGGAGTAACATTATGAAAAAGTCATTCTCCGCCCTCTTTTCGAGTTTCGCATTGGCCTTGCTCTACAGCCTGCCCGCAAGCGCGGCCCCCATCGACATCAACATCGTCAGCAACAGCCTGTGGAAATCGTCCGCTGCTTTAGATGCCGACTGGAATACAGTAGGCTTCGACGATTCATCCTGGGCCAGCGCACGCGCGCCCTATCCAAATCCAATCCCCCCCACGGGAAAACAAGCGGGCACTACAGCTCAATATATCTGGCACGATCCTTTGGGCCTGTCCAACGGGACAAATGGCGTGAATGAGGCCTACTTCAGATACGAATTCGACCTCAACCTGACTCAAAGCAGTCTGCCGCTCCTCGCCCAGGCCCTTATCAATGTTGATGACGACTTCGAGTTCTTCGTCAACGGCGCATTGGTCTACGGTGACTACGATGAGGGGAACGAGTCTCTGACCCATTTTGTCGACTTCACCAGCGCCCTGCGAAACGGCAACAATGTCTTCGGCATCCATGCTGTGGATGGGGGCTGGAACAATATCAGGGACAGGGGTCATGAATACGTGCTCTTCGATGCCACCATCGAGACCGTCCCGGAGCCTTCCGCCCTGGTGCTGATGGGATTAGGCCTGATCGGCCTGTTGAAGGCAAGAAGAACCTCATAGAAGAAACAGGCGGGAGCGCCATGGTTTCAACTGGCTTATAAACTGGAACCCTTGCCGCTTTCCATGCCACTGCGGCAGTGAGCAATGCAGGTCGGATTGGCGATGCTTGACCCGACGTAAAATGGTGATGTTTCTGACTGTCGTCGGCTTACGCTTCGCCAACCCGCCCCCTAAAATATGTCACTCAGGCAGGGCAAAGATGTTTGTTGTGATACTCAAAGTATCAGCCTTCTGAGTATCCGCTGGCACTGCCGAAGCCCCAGCGCGACACCAAAGCGCTGCTCGATATGTCGTTGCAGCAGCGAACCTGTCCACGCAGCATTGAGATACCCCAGCAGCCGGGGATGTCTGGAGACATCGCGAGCCAGTTGGCCCAGTTGCTCATGGGTCAGGCGTGAGGTGCGCCCGGATTTGTAATCATCCCGTAGACCCGAGCAGCCGAATTCGTCATAGTACCGAACCCATCGTTCCACCGAGCGAAGGCTCACGCCCAACAACTCGGCTATCTTGCTGCATGCATGACCATCAGCGACGAGCAGTACACAGAGAAGACGGTATAGGTATCTGGCTTGCGACGAGTGCCTGCGCGCCTGCTTCAATGCCCTGAGCACTGGCGTAGCATCCATGGCTATGTGTCGATGATTCATTTTCCCACCACCGGGAAAGTTCACCAGCCCTTTCTTGTCGTTGCTTCTCGCGTAGAACCGCCCTTCTCCCTGCGTGTTTAGCCACTGAAAGAGAATTTCTTCCTGTTTGTCATTATAGCAAAAGCCCAAGCTCTCAATACCGCGCAACATTCCGCAAGCCTCTGTGGCTTATGCATCGACTTTATCCAGGTTTCTAGCCCGAATGCTTCACTTTTTATACAGAGCTATCTTTCGTTCTCAGGTTTCTATCAGTCAGGCCGATAAGATTGATTCTGCTGCAGATTTGCATGCGGAATGGATATTGAAAGGATTTAATCTTATGCCCGGTGTAACACCTAAACAGGTTTTTAGTCTTCCAAGACCTGATTTTATTTGCAATGGACTGTCGACTGAGGCGCTATTGGAATACGAGCAGGCGGGCATACGGGTCCTTTTTACTTCACTGGTCGCATTCTATTTCCTCCTCCATGGCATGCTCGACGGCGAACCAGGTATATTCACATCAGTTTTCTATCTGGCCGGCTTTTACCTAATCTTCTCCCTAGCAATCCTCTTTTCCTTTGCATTCCACAAGCAAGAGTCAGTGATTCGCAAATCGATTACCATGTTGGGTGATCATGGAATGACCTGCCTAGCGATGTACAGGGCTAATGAGGCCGGCGCGCCCCTGTTCGCCGCCATTTTGTGGATTACCGTGGGGTATGGAGCAAGATACGGTACGGGCTATCTCTATCTCGGGATGCTCCTCTCATCGGGTGGACTTCTTTTACTGGTGAACAGCACCGGCTTTTGGCTTGATCATCCGATTATTGGCTATGGAATGATTGCCACTAATATTATTATTCCCGCCTTTGTTTCACGGTTGCTGAAGCAGTTGTCGGATGCAAAGGCAAAAGCGGAACAGGCAGATGAGGCAAAAGGACGATTTCTAGCCAACATGAGTCATGAAATGCGCACCCCCTTGTCGGGCATCATAGGGATCTCCAAGCTGCTCTACAAGGAGAATATAAACACTTCTGTAAAATCTTCTATTATAACAATCGATCGATCAGCCAAGCACCTGTTGCAACTGATTGATGATATCCTCAATTTTTCCCGGATAGAGTCTGGAAACCTGCCTATTGATCACGAGCCATTCGATGTCTATGAAGTGACCTATAACGTATGCGACAACCTGCGGCCGGTTGCTTGGGATAAAAATCTCAGTTTTAACATTTACATTTCATCCGATGTACCTGCAAGACTGGTTGGCGACTCTAATCGTTTAAAGCAGGTACTGATCAACCTGTGCGGCAACGCCATTAAGTTTACAAAGCGTGGCTATGTTGAGGTGCGCGTCAATGCCCTGGTCGTAGATGAAGTTCAGGCGACACTGCGCTTTGAAATCATCGACACAGGAATCGGTATACCTCCAGATGCACTACCCCGCATATTCGAGCGATTCAACCAGGTAGACGATTCTATTTCCCGAAAATATGGCGGCTCAGGACTGGGTACCACAATTTCGAAGGAAATCGTCGAACTGATGGGTGGACAGATCCATGTCCAGAGCGACATTGGCAAAGGCAGTCGATTCTACTTCGACCTTCCGATCAAGCTTGGCGAGACGCAAGAAGAAGAGTTCCAGGGCGCAAGCTGCCTTATTTTTACAAATAACCACGCCCTTAGAACTCGCCTGGAGGGATTTACCGCCCGCTGGGGGATGCGTGTCGTGGCCACTTCGAACTTACACAATATCTGCCAGCTGTTGGTCGAAAATGAGCAGGTGACCGGCCTGCCTACCCTGTTGGTTGATGGAGCGACACTTGACGGAGAATTTGATGAGTTCATCAAGTATGTCAAGTTTGGCGTTTCCAGGGATGTGGAGATAGTTCTGCTCGATACCGAGCAGCGTTGGAGAAGCTTGGAAGGTAAGATCACGACGAGTGTTAACGACCTATCAACCCCCAGACAACTCTTTAATGCATTATACGGAGCGAACCGGAAATACGAGCTTCCCACGGGTGTCGCGGATTTAACCGAGACCAAGAAATATCACTTAAAGAAGTTAAACGTACTGATCGCCGAAGATTCCCGAATCAATCGCATGATTCTTGAAGAGCTCCTGAGGGCACACGACGTGAATGTCATATCTGCCGAGGACGGTGACAAAGCACTCGAAATTATTGAGCGCAATACATTTGATTTGGCTATCGTCGATATGCAAATGCCGAATGTGGGTGGTTTGGATATAATCAGGGCATACAACGCCGGATACGGACTGATCAAAAAAATCCCCTTTATCGTATTGACTGCGAATGTGTCCGTTGATGCACGAAAAGAGTGTGAACGCGCAGGTGCAGCGGCCTATCTCAAAAAACCTGTAGAGGAGAGCGAGCTGCTCCAGTTGATATATAAGTTAACAGACACACAGGTGGACACAGATGCAACGGAGGTTACTTCCTGCGAAAAAGGAAGTAATACTCAGGAGCTGGAACACCAGGCAGAAACACTTGACATGAGTGTGGTCAATAGTCTTCTGACAATAAGCAAAAGAGAAGCGTTCTTACAGGAACTGGTGGCCAACTATCTGCGGGATTTGAGTAAGTCTCTGAATAGCATTGAGAGCGCCATCAAGAATGACGACTTTCTGCGTTATCATAATGAGGTCCATGCCATATTAGGCGCGGCTGCGAATATTGGCGCAAAGGGCATTTATCAGATCGCGGTGGTGGTCAATGATGAAGACCGTTTTAAATTCAAAGAGTCTGGTCAGATAAGATACAACGAATTCAGCAAAGCCATGAGAGAGGTGGAGTTAGCCTTCAACAAGCTGTTGGAGAAGAAGAGCGTGGATCATGGCTAATCGGCGATTCAAATAATTTCTAGGAGCCCGCTCCCGCGGGCGAAAAGTTCTTTCTATTCCCTATCGCCCAGGGGACTGGGCTCCTACACATAGGATCGAATCAATAAGGTCCCGATATTCTCCCTGAGGGTAAGGGCATTTAGTGGGACAACTGTCTCGCAGCGGCAGGCTGACGCCTGCAACAGTTACACTCTTTATCCTGCTGGCCTCTTCATGCGCCCTTTCAACAACGTAATGCCAGCGTCCAGCAGTTCACTTGCACTGTCGCCCATGTTGTTAAGCAGCTTGTCTTCCAGGTCATGTTTGAACACCGCTTGATTGGCCCATCTGATACGCGTATCCGTATGCTGTGCCGCCTCTGCGATCCTGAGGGCATCTATGCTGCTGGCGATATCCTCCGGCAGAGTGATGCTGATATCCCCTTTCTCAACCTCAGCCCAGGCCAGAGGCTCCTCCCACACATAGCGCAGATTTCGTCTGTCCCAGCCCACACGGAGCAGGATTTCCGGTTCATTTTCTCCACTTTCCTTGTAGTCCTTGGTTCGAAAGGTGATAGTAAACTTGCCTTGAGCATTGGTGAGCACACTGCCCAGGACATCGTGCTTGCTCACGTCCTTGTCGATTGCTTCCACTACCACGCCCGGCACCGGCTTGGCCGTTTTCGGGTGCAGCACATGGCCGCTGACGCGTACCTCGCCCTTAGTGGCCCGGCTGCGTTTGGGCTTGCCCTTCAGTGAGGACAGCTGTTCTCGGTACTGCTGGTTGAGACGCTGATCGTCCTGCGAGGCTTTGCGCGCCTGCTTGAGCGACTTCTGCACCGCCTGCTTGGCGCTATCGGCCACCTCTAGCAGCACTGACTCAATGCTGCGCTTGCGCCCGGCCAGGTCACTCAACAGAGTCTTCACCTTGTCCTCGTCCCAGGCCCCCTGCAAATCCTGCAATGCACCCTGGGCAAAATGCAGAAGTGCGGACTGGGGGCGGACAGACAAGGCTGGACTTAGGGCGGCCTCGAGTTTAGCGCTGGCCTCGGGAGCCTTCTTTTTCTGCTTTGCCATGGTCCTTTCTCCTAGATCTGTACATTCGGACCCTGATCAAATCCAGTGTATGGAAGATCATTTGTCCGGTTGGTGAGGTTGTCGGTAAACAGGCCCTGGTTGGCCAGAATACTGAAGGCATAGTTGGCCGCGCACAGCACATGGTTGTCACTGGCTGCCACCACTTGGCTGTTGACATGGATGGCTGCACTGTTGTCACCCTGCGGCACCCTGCCGTCGCCATGATTGTTGGCCAGCAGGGTGGTGCCGTAGGAGGACTGGTTGGTGCTTTCGATCTCGCCGTTCATCAACCACATCAGGGCGGAGAAGTGCTGCGGCAGTCCGCCGATAGAACTGAAAACC
>JASFJY010000025.1:0-13199 GCA_050119415.1 Chromatiales bacterium
TGACCAATCTGCTCGAACTCAATGAGACCCAGGAGGGAGTACTGCAGGTCGCCTTCAGCCTGGCCGATGACGAGGGCCTGCTGCTACTCGACCTGAAGGACCTGCGCGCCATGCTCAACTGGGTGGCCGACAACGCTCAGACACTGGAACGGGAGTACGGGCGGGTCTCCAAACAGAGCGTCACCGCAATCCTGCGTCGCTTGCTGGTGCTGGAGGAGGCAGGCGGCGAAACCTTCTTCGGCGAACCGGCAATCCGCATCGAACACCTGATGCAAAACGACTTCTCCGGACGCGGCGTGATCAGCATCCTCGACGCTACCACTCTGTACCACTCACCGCGCATCTACTCCAGCTTCCTGCTCTGGCTGCTCTCCGAACTGATGGAAGAGCTGCCTGAGCGGGGCGACGCCGATCTGCCGAAGCTGGTCTTCTTCTTCGACGAGGCCCATCTGCTTTTCAGCAGCGCCCCCAAGGCCCTGCTGGAGAAGATCACCCAGGTGGTGCGGCTGATCCGCTCCAAGGGGGTTGGCGTCTTCTTCATCACCCAGTACCCCAATGATGTACCTGACCAAGTCATCGGCCAGCTCGGCAACCGTATTCAGCACGCCCTGCGGGCCTTCACTCCGAGAGACAAGAAGGCGGTCAAGGCGGCCGCAGAGACCTTGCGCGCCAATCCCGACTTCGACAGCGTCGAGGTTATCGGCAATCTTGGCGTGGGCGAGACCCTTATCTCC
The DNA here is from genome assembly GCA_050119415.1 of Chromatiales bacterium. Taxonomy (GTDB): domain Bacteria; phylum Pseudomonadota; class Gammaproteobacteria; order Chromatiales; family Chromatiaceae; genus Thiodiazotropha. Next base: position 735 of record JASFJY010000025.1, read on the forward strand.
ACCCTCGACAAGAAAGGCGTACCCAGCATGGTCGAGCGCACCCTGATGGCCCCGCCCCGCTCCCGGTTCGGACCGATCACCGCAGAGGAGCGTAATAGAATCATCAGCCGCTCGCCGCTCAAGGCCACCTACGACCAAGCGGTCGACCGGGAGTCGGCCTATGAACTGCTGAAAAAGCGGGAAGAGGAGCTGATAAAACGCCACGAAGCAAAGGCCCGAAAAGAGGCCGCGGAGAAGGAAGAGCGAAAGGCCGGCCGCAACCGCCGCGGATCAGGTCGCCAAGGCATTGGTGAGGCCTTCGTGAAATCGGTCGCGCGTACCATCGGCTCGAGTCTGGGCAGACAGATCATGCGCGGGATACTGGGTTCGATCATCGGCAGGAAGTGACAAGGGCCATCCCTCGTGTACCATTTATGCCGCTATGCTATTTAACCGAACAGACAACCGGCTGACATCCCTGCCGCGTTCACCCATAATAACGCCCCCATGATTGACCCGAGGCAGGCAGGAAGCCGGCCCGATACCCCCATGAGCAGGAGAATATTATGAGACCTTCCGGACGCCGACCAGACGAACTGCGCCCCGTTCAGATCAGCCGCAACTACACCAAACACGCCGAGGGCTCCGTGCTGGTCTGCTTCGGCGACACCAAGGTGATCTGCACCGCTTCGGTGGACGAGAGCATTCCCCGCTTTTTGAAAGGGGCCGGACAGGGTTGGGTGACCGCCGAGTACGGCATGCTGCCCCGCTCCACCAACGACCGCATGGGCCGGGAAGCGGCGCGTGGCAAACAGGGTGGACGCACCCTGGAGATCCAACGGCTGATAGGACGCTCCCTGCGCGCGGCGGTGGATCTGGAGGCCCTGGGTGAACGCACCATCACCCTCGACTGCGACGTCATCCAGGCCGACGGCGGTACCCGCACCGCCTCCATCACCGGCGCCTGCGTGGCCCTGGCCGACGCCCTGACCCGCACCCGCGAGTTGGGGCTGCTGGATACCAATCCGCTACTGGGCATGGTCGCCTCGGTCTCCGTCGGTGTCTTCGAGGGCAAGCCGGTGCTCGACCTGGATTACGCCGAGGACTCCAATGCGGAGACCGATATGAACGTGGTCATGAATGAACAGGGCGGTTTCATCGAGGTGCAGGGCACCGCCGAGGGAGCAGCCTATTCGCGGGATGAACTCAACGCCATGATCGACCTGGCCCATCGGGGCATCGAACAGCTCGTGCAGATTCAGCGCCAAGCACTGGGCAGTTGAGTCGTTCCATTCACCAGAGCGCTATAGGGAACCGACCGCCCCCCTGACCGGCAAGTGGCCCCTTACACAATCCGCTTACGCCAAAGTTGAATGTGTAAGCGTGAACAATCTGAACATGATTGTTTTGCCGCCTAACCCTCTGCCAGTGAGAGAGGGAGTGGATGGAGAGCCGACCAGAGGCTGGATCGACAGTAGCGACTACGAAACCATGAGAAGGAAGAGAACAACATGACAGGACATCACACAGGCGAGAAAATCGTTTTAGCCAGCAACAATCCCGGCAAGGTGCGGGAAATCAATCAGCTGCTGGCCAGCGAGCAGATCGAGGTCGTGCCGCAGAAGGAGTTCAACATTCCCGATGCGATCGAGGACGGCTTGAGTTTCATCGAAAACGCCATCAAGAAGGCGCGCCATGCCAGCAGCCTCAGCGGTCTACCGGCCATCGCCGACGATTCGGGCATCGAGGTGGATGCCCTCAACGGCGCGCCGGGTATCTACTCGGCCCGCTTTGCCGGTCCCGACGCCAGCGACGAGGCCAATCTACAGAAACTGCTGCAGCGACTGGCCGATGTGCCGGAACACAATCGCAGTGCCCGTTTCCAGTGTTTGATGGTCTACATGCGTCACGCCGAGGACCCGACACCGTTGATCTGCCAGGGCACCTGGGAGGGCCGAATCCTGTTCGAACCGCGAGGTGACAACGGTTTCGGCTACGACCCGATCTTCTACGTGCCGACCCACGACTGCAGCTCGGCCGAACTACCCCCAGAGGTGAAGAACAGCCTTAGCCATCGGGGCCAGGCGTTGCAGAAACTGCTGCAGACACTCTCACAGTAATCCTCACAAGCCCCCCGCTCCAAACCTTCACGGGGGGCGGGGCCTCCGTCTCTTCAATCGAAAGCCGGGGAACCACTTCCCAAACTAATCTGTCACAAAAAGCCAAACGGTACACTTTGACACGAAATCGTCGATTTCGGCGAATAGCACCGAATAAGGAGGTCCACCATGACAAGTCTTCATCGCATGGCATTTCTGCTAGTAGCGACTTTACTGCCCTTTGGTCACGCCTGGGCGGACGATTTCCAGGAGACCATCGACATCTTCAAGCAGGCGGGAGAGAGCGGCCGCTTCTTCGAGACCGCATACGGCTACGCGGTCTTCCCCACCATCGGCAAGGCGGGAATTGGCCTGGGCGGCGCTTATGGTACGGGCCGGGTCTATGCCCAAGGGCAATACACCGGTGACGTGAAGATGACCCAAGTCACCCTCGGTTTCCAGCTCGGCGGCCAGGCCTACAGTCAAATCATCTTCTTGCAGGACGAACGGGCCTATAGAGAATTCACTGGCGGCAACTTCGAATTCGGCGCCCAGGCCTCCGCTGTGGCCATCACCGCCGGGGCTTCGGCTGCGGCCACCACCAGCGGCAGCTCAGCGGGCGCCAGCGGCGGCAAACACGACGCCAGCACTGTCGGCGCTTATCACAAAGGAATGGCAGTCTTCACCGTGGCCAAGGGCGGCCTGATGTACGAAGCCTCCATCGGTGGACAGAAGTTCGACTACACAGCGAAGTGAGCTAACCCTGTTTCCACCAGGCTAGCCTGACGTAGGCTGCGGGCCGGTGCCTCACTGCGCCGGTCTAACCGTAGAGCAGCGTCGGCAACCAGGTGGCCAGCTCCGGCCAATAGGCGAGCAGCCCCAGCATCAACAATTGAATGCCAATAAAGGGCACCACCCCGCGATAGATGGCGCCGGTGGTGACCTCCTTCGGGGCCACGCCGCGCAGGTAGAAAAGCGCGAAGCCGAAGGGTGGGGTGAGGAAAGAGGTCTGCAGGTTGATGGCGATCATCACCCCGAGCCAGACCGGATCGAGCCCCATGGCGAGCAGCACAGGGCCGACGATGGGCACCACCACGAAGGTGATCTCGATGAAGTCGAGAATGAAGCCGAGCAGGAACATCACCAGCATCACCACCAGCATGGCGCCGACGGTACCGCCAGGCAGATCGGTGAGCAGGTCGGTAACCACTTCGTCGCCGCCGAATCCCCGGAATACCAGGGAGAAGAGCGAGGCGCCGATGAAGATCAGGAACACCATGCTGGTGACCTTGGTGGTGCCGGTGACCACCGCCTTCAGAGTCGAGAGGTTGAGCTGGCGCTGGGACAGGGCCAGCAGCATGGCGCCGATGGCGCCCACCGAGGCCGCCTCGGTGGGGGTCGCAAGACCACCCAGGATGGAGCCAAGTACGGCGACGATCAACACCAGGGGCGGCAACAACACCTTAACCACCCGCAGCACCAGTTGCCAACGGTCGCTCTCCCGCTCCTCCTGCGGGATCGCCGGCACCGAGTCGGGCCTGATAAACGCGATCACCACCTCATAGATGACATAGAGCATCACCAGCAGCAGACCCGGCAGCAGGGCGCCGACGAAGAGGTCCCCCACCGAGACAGTGTCGGGCGAAAAGATGCCCATATCGAGTTGCGCCTGCTGATAGGCGGCGGAGAGCACATCACCCAGCAGCACCAGGATGATCGAAGGCGGGATGATCTGCCCCAGCGTGCCGGCGGCACAGATGACGCCGGTGGAGAAGCTCGGATCGTAATGACGCTTGAGCATGGTCGGCAGCGACAGCAACCCCATGGTGACCACGGTGGCGCCGACGATGCCGGTGCTGGCGGCCAACAGCATGCCGACCAGGGTCACCGAGATACCCAGCCCCCCGCGCAGGGGACCGAAAAGGCTGGCCATGGTGTCGAGCAGGTTCTCCGCCACCCGCGAGCGCTCCAGCATCACCCCCATGAAGACGAACAGGGGCACGGCGATGAGTGTCTCGTTGGTCATGATGCCGTAGAGCCGGTTGGGCAGGGCCTGCAGGAAGGCGTCGTCGAAATAGCCCGTGGCGCCACCGATCCAAGCGAAGGCCAGGGCGGTGCCGGCGAGGGAGAAGGCAACCGGATAGCCCAGCAGCAACACCAGGCAGACCGTCAGGAAGAGCAACAGCGGCAGGTACTCGGCCATCAGCTCTCCACCCTGGCCCGCTGCCAACCCAGCAAGGTTAAAAGACGTCGGATCGCCTGTGCCAGACCCTGCAGCAACAGCAGCACCGCCATCACCAGGATCAGGGCCTTGAGCAGATAGACCCCATCCAGCCCCCCCGCTTCTCGGGAACCCTCATGCAGGGCCCAGGACTGGGCGACATACTCCCAACTGACACTGAAGATAAAAATACAGACAGGCAGCAGCAGCAACAGGCTGCCGCCGAGGTCAACCCAGGCCTGGGTGCGGGGCGTGAAACGGCGGTAGAAGATATCGACCCGCACATGCCCCTCGTGCTTGAGTGTGTAGGCGGCGCCGACAAGAAACAGGGCGGCGTGCATGTAGGTAACCGATTCCTGCAGCCAGATCCAGCCCAGATCGAGGGCGTAACGCAGCACCACGATGACGAAGGTGACCAACACCATCAACAGGCTGAGCCAGGAGACCGTGCCGCCAAGGATTTCGTTGAGCCCGTCAAGCAGGTCGGCCAGTAGCGCCAACCTCCGCCCCTTGTTGGAAACAACCGCCATCAACTCACCAGCGCATCAATATCCACTGAGGTACGGAGATATTGGTCGGATCGGTTGAGCGGGAATCGAACTCCCCATCCCCGTCCCGGTCGACGAGATAGTAGGCGGGACCCTTAATGGGTTGGATCTTCACCATGTAGAGCTGACCGGCGATGCGGTATTCGTAGATAGTCCCCTCCTCCTGCTTGATGATCTTGACATCGGGCTCGATCACCTCGCCGTCGACGATCACATCCGGCAGCGGCAGCTCAGGCGGTTCCGGAATAGCCTCCTCGTCGACAGCCGAGACAAGTGCCGGCAACAGGCTCCACAGCAGCAGGTTTGTTATTTTTTTATACATTCAATGACTCCACAAGACAGTCTGATATCAGAGTTCGAGCAGTATCGCCTGCTCGGCGGGCGAGGGCGCGAAGTGACGGCTTTCGTAATGGGCGAAGATGGCTTCCACCACCTCCTGGGGCTGGTCGCGGACCTGCAGCAGATTGAGATCCTCGGCATCGATGGTACCCGCGACACAAAGGGTATTGCGGAACCAGTCCAGTAAACCGCGCCAAAATTCGCTGCCCACCAGCACGATGGGGATCTCGCGGGTCTTACCGGTCTGCACCAGGGTGAGGATCTCCGCCAATTCGTCGAGGGTGCCGAAGCCGCCCGGCAGCACCACATAAGCGGAGGCGTGCTTGACGAACATCACCTTGCGCGCGAAAAAATGGCGGAAATTGAGGGAGATATCCTGGTAGGGGTTGCCGGCCTGCTCCATCGGCAGCTGGATATTGAGACCGATGCTGGTCGACTTACCCTCGAAGGCCCCCTTGTTGGCCGCTTCCATGATACCGGGGCCTGCGCCGCTGACAACCGAGAAGCCGCTGTCGGAAAGCAGCCGGGCAATCTCCTCGGCCAGCGCGTAGGCGGGATGATCGCGGGGCGTGCGGGCGGAACCGAAAAAGCTCACCGAGGGACTGATCTGGGCCAGCTGCTCAAAGCCCTCGACGAACTCCGCCATGATCTGAAACACACGCCAGGACTCACGGCTGAGCTGGCTTTCGCTGCCGGGTCTGGGCAGTTGACGCCGGTCTCGGGTAATTGCCATTGGATCTCTTCTCGTTCCGAAAGCGGCATGATAGCAAGCCGCACAGGTTTTCACATCAGCGGACAGCGGCAGACCACTGGGGTTGCCCCCCTTTTCGACCAATCATCATAGCCTTCTTTATAGTCGCTACCGATTGAAAGATATCCTGTCACTCCGTAATCTTGCGCCTCTCCAATCCCCACGGAAACATCCCGTCATGTCCGAACTCAACCCGCGCCAGCGCGAAGCGGTGCACCATATCGATGGCCCCCTGCTGGTGCTGGCCGGCGCGGGCAGCGGCAAGACCCGGGTGATCACCGCCAAGATCGGCCACTTGGTGAAACAGTGCGGCATCGAACCGCGCCATGTCACCGCAGTCACCTTCACCAACAAGGCGGCGCGGGAGATGAAGGCGCGGGTGTCAGCCCTGCTGGGGCGCGACCGCGGGGACGGGCCGGTGATCTCCACCTTCCACAACCTGGGACTCAACATCCTGCGCCGTGAGCTGAAACGGCTCGGCTACAAGGCCGGCTTCTCCATCTTCGACCAGCAGGATGCGGCAGCTCTGATCAAGGATCTGTTGCGCAAGCAGAACAGTGGCGATGAGTCAGTGGTCAACGCCGCCCAGTGGCAGATCTCCGACTGGAAGAACGACCTGATCGGCCCGGAGCAGGCGCTGGCCCGGGCGGACGACGATTTGAAAACCCAGAGCGCCCTGCTCTACGCCGCCTATCAGCGCAGTCTCAAGGCCTATAACGCGGTCGACTTCGACGACCTGATCCAGCTGCCCGTACAGCTGCTGCGTGAACATCCCGATGCCCTGGAGCAGTGGCAGAACCGGGTGCGCTACCTGCTGGTGGACGAGTACCAGGACACCAACCAGGCCCAGTACGAACTGGTCAAGCTGCTGGTGGGGGTACGCGCCGCATTCACCGTGGTGGGGGACGACGACCAGTCGATCTACGCCTGGCGCGGCGCCCGCCCGGAGAACCTGGCGCGCCTGCGTGACGACTTCCCGCATCTGCAGCTGATCAAGCTGGAGCAGAACTACCGCTCCAGTGCCCGCATTCTCAAGGCGGCCAACCTGTTGATCGCCAACAATCCGCACATCTTCGAGAAGCGGCTCTGGAGCGAACTGGGCCCCGGCAGCGAGATCCGCGTGCTGGAGTGCCGCAACGAGGAGCAGGAGGCGGAGAAGGTGGTCTCGGAAATCATCCACCTGAAGTTCACCGGCAAGGTCGCCAACGGCGACATCGCCATCCTCTACCGGGGCAACCACCAATCACGCATTTTCGAAAAGGCGCTGCGCAGCCACAATATCCCCTATCTGTTGAGCGGCGGCACCTCCTTCTTCAGCCGCGCCGAGGTGAAGGACGTGATGGCCTACCTGCGCCTGCTGGCCAATCCGGACGATGACAGCGCCTTTCTGCGCATCGTCAACACCCCGCGCCGGGAGATCGGCCCCGGCACCCTGGAGAAGCTGGGTGGCTATGCTCAGCAGCGCGAGATAGGTCTGTTACCGGCCTGCCGGGAACTGGGACTGCAGTCACAGCTCAACACACGGGCCCAGCAACGTGTGGAGGCCTTTGCCGATCTCATCGACCGCTACAACCGTGAGGCCGAAAACGACCCGGTAGCAACGGTAAAGCAGCTGGTGGAAGAGATCCAGTACCGGGACTGGGTCCGCGAGAACGCCAGCAGCGACGCCGTGGCGGAGCGCCGCATGGAAAACGTCAACGACCTGGTCGACTGGCTCGGCGCCCTGCAAAAGGGGGAGCAGCAGGAGAAGACCCTCTCCGAAATGGTGGCTCACCTGACCCTGATGGACCTGCTGGAACGCCAAAACGAGGAGGAGGACCAGGATCAGGTCCACCTCATGACCCTGCATGCCGCCAAAGGACTGGAGTTCCCCCACGTCTTTCTGGTCGGCATGGAGGAGGAGCTGCTGCCCCACCGCAGCAGCATCGAGGAGGAGAACATCGAGGAGGAACGCCGCCTCGCCTATGTCGGCATCACCCGCGCCCAACGCAGCCTGACCCTCACATATGCCGCCAAACGCAAACGTTTCGGCGAGCTGGTCCCCTGCGAACCGAGCCGCTTCCTGCAGGAGCTGCCACAGGACGACCTGCGCTGGGAGGGCCGCGGCAGTCAGCTCAGTCAAGAAGAGAAGCAACAGCGGGGATCGGCCCATCTGGCCAATCTGAAGTCCCTGCTCTCATAAAACTAGTCGAATGTTTCATCCGGGAACGCGATGATCGCGTCGGGATAGTCCTTCAGATGCGGATTTACGATCCACTGCAGCTTGACAACCAGCAAAATATTCACTAATTTCTGTCATAACAGAAATTTCAGAAGTACACGCCCATGCATCTCTCGCACACCATGCTGAAATTCGTGCTCCACTGGGGTGAAATGGGCTCCCGCTGGGGGGTCAACCGCACCGTAGCGCAGATCCACGCCCTGCTCTTTCTCGCCAATGAGCCCCTGCATGCGGAGGAGATCGCCGAAACCCTCGGCGTTGCCCGCTCCAATGTCAGCACCAGCCTGAAAGAGCTGCAATCATGGGGCCTGGTACGCGTGATCCATGTAATGGGCGACCGGCGCGACCATTTCGAGTCCCTGAAGGATGTCTGGGACATCTTCTTCGTCATCGTCGAGGGACGCAAACGGCGCGAACTCGATCCCACCCTCACCACCCTGCGCGAATGTGTCATGGAGAACGAGGATGATCCGGATACCCCCAAGGAGACCAAGCGGCGCATTGGGGAGACCTTGGAATTTCTCGAGCAGACCACCGGCTGGTTCGATCAGATGCGCCAGGTCGACCGCCCCATGCTGCTCAAGCTGCTGAAACTGGGCAGTAAGGTGCAGGGGTTGTTGAGCATGGGGGTGAAACGTAAGACCTGAATGGCCAGTTTGCCGAGTTTGGTTCGATTCCCCTCCTTCGCCCTCCGAAAGGGGGTATGTGAGGTGAGAAACGTGACGGTGAACTACGCGGACACAGCCAAGCAAAAACTCAAAATTCAAGTTGCAGGTCTGCTGAATCGATAACCGAACGCCATGAGCATAAGGAAGATTTTATTCAATAATTTCTGTTTTTACAGAAATTTCAGATATGCGAGGTAAGTATGCACATACTCATCACCGGCGCCAGCGGATTCATAGGCTCTCATCTGAGACTGGCCCTATTGGAGCAAGGCCATCGAGTCACCGTCGCGGTCCGTAATCCGGCTGCCTACCGGCGCTGTCATCCTGTTGCAGAGACGCTGGCGATCGACTTCACCCGGGCCCTTGAACCCTCCGACTGGCTACCACTGCTGAAGGGCGTTGACGCTGTAATCAACGCCGTCGGAATTATCCGCGAAACCGGCACACAGACCTTTCGTGCGCTGCACGAACAAGCCCCCATTGCCCTCTTCCAGGCCTGCGAGACAGCCGGAGTTGAACGGGTAATCCAGATCTCCGCCCTGGGCGCGGACCACTCGGCCGAAAGCCAATACCATCTGAGCAAAAAGGCGGCGGACGATTTCCTCGCGAACAGCTCCCTGCAGTGGACCGTGCTGCGCCCCTCCATCGTCTATGGAGCGGGCGCGCGCAGCATGGCCCTCTTCAAGGCACTGGCGGCGCTGCCGGTGACGCCGCTGGTCAACCGGGGCGAGCAGCAGATCCAGCCTATCCATGTGGCCGACCTGAGCGCTGCGGTTTCGCACTGCCTGACACCCGGGGGATTTAGCCGGGTCCGCATCGACCTGGTGGGACCGGAGCCGATCAGCTTCCGCGCCCTCATGGTGCAGTTGCGCCAATGGCTCGGCCTGGGCCGGTTGCGCACCCTGGCCATCCCATACGGACTCTCCCTTGCCGCGGCCAAACTGGGTGGCTTTCTGGGTAGCGCCCCGGTGACGCCGGAGACGCTACAGATGCTGCAGCGGGGCAATACCGGCTGTGTCGATGAGTTCGCGAGCCGCTTCGGCTTCATGCCGAGAAGCCTGTCAGCTGCGCTGCGGGCTGAGCCTGCGCGCCAGCCCGATCAGTGGCATGCCGGGCTCTTTTTTCTCCGTCCCCTGCTACGCTTCACCATCGCCTTGACCTGGATCCTGGCCGGGCTCGTCTCCGCTTTCATCCATCCCCAGGCGGAGAGTTACGCCATGCTCGCTGAAGTCGGCCTCACCGGCTGGCCCGCCCCCCTCGCCCTCTACGGGGCCGCCGCCTTGGACCTACTGCTGGGGCTGGCCACCCTGAGCAACCGCTGGCTGCGTATCGCACTCTACGCAGAGCTGCTCTGCATGCTCCTCTACACCCTAATCATCAGCTGTTTTCTACCTGCCTGGTGGGCGCATCCCTTCGGTCCGGTGGTAAAAAACCTGCCGCTCGCCATCGCCACTCTGATGCTGCTGGTACTGCAACGGAGGCCCTCATGGAATACCTGACACTGAAATGGATCCACATCCTCAGCGCCATCCTGCTCTTCGGCACCGGCCTGGGCAGCGCCTTCTACAAATTCTTCACCGACCGCAGCGGTGATATCAGGGCCATCGCCGTCACCAATCGCCTGGTGGTCTTCGCCGACTGGCTGATCACCACGCCCACCATCATCATCCAGCCCATCAGCGGCTTCTGGATGTTGTATCTGCTCAACTACCCGGCCATCCCGGAGTGGATCTGGCTCTCCCTGGCCCTCTATCTTCTCGCCGGGGCCTGCTGGCTGCCGGTGGTGGTGTTGCAGATCCGCATGCGCGACCAGGCGCGGCAATCTATCGCAACCGGTCAGCCGCTGAGTGATGATTATTGGCGCATGGCGCGCATCTGGTTCTGGCTCGGCGTACCCGCGTTCATCGCCATGGTCGCGGTGGTCTGGCTGATGGTCTTCAAACCGATCTAGGAGTAACTAAATATGAATAGACAGTACACTCAACTGCACGCCCCCATACGCCAGGCCCTGGGGGCGGACTGGCCATCACTGGGTAAGGCCATCCGTCGCCATTACGACCTGCCGCCCCAAACCGAGACCCGGCTGGAGGTCGAAGGGATCATGGACGTCACCGTCTCCCCCATTGGCCGGCTTTTCGTCACCGCGGGTCGCCTGCTCGACGCCCTGGTACCCTTCAGGGGCAGAGACATTCCGGTAACGGTTCGCAACTGGTCAGAAACCGACAGCAAAGCCATGTTCTGGCACCGTACCTTCCGCTATCCGGAGAGGACGCCCATCGTCTTCCGCTCGCGTATGGAATATGCCGGCGGCGAGGAGATCGTGGAGTATGTGAAGTACGGACTCGGCATCCGCATGCGCCTGTGCGCCGAGGGAGAAACGCTGCGTTACGACAGCCGGGGTTATCAATGGGACCTGGGACCGCTGACGCTGCGTATCCCCGACTGGCTGCTGCTCGGCAAGGCCGTAATCCGGGAGATTCCCGAATCGGACGAGGCATTTCGGGTCGAGTTCACCGTCGACCACCCGATCTGGGGTCGAACCTTCGGTTATGCAGGCAACTTTATCTTCCGCAAAGAGGAAAAGCAGGACGCCAACGACCCTTGCTCGGATTAACAGTAGGTCGGGTTAGCGCAGCGTAACCCGACAACGAGCGATCCCGCCATTACGGCGTGCAGCGGAATCCAACAGCCTCACACGGCGGATTGGTGGATGCCGGCCTACGCCGGCATGACGAGTGCGCAACAGGTCCGAAATGCCTTAGAGCGTAAGCACCCAGCTTACGATGGCGCGAATGTTGTCATCGGAAACCTGAGGATTGGGCGGCATGGGAATCTGACCCCAGGTGCCCACACCACCGCTCTTCACCTTAGCCACCAACATATCGAGGGCAGCGGCGTCACCCTTGTATTTGGCAGCGACCTCTTTATAGGCGGGACCAACCACCTTGGCCTCCACCTGATGGCAGGCCATGCAGCCGGACTGGGTCGCCAGGGCCAGCTGATCTCCGCCGGCGGCAGGAGCGGCGGCCGGCGCAGCGGCGGGAGCCTCGGCAGCAGGCGCTTCATCCGCAGGGGCTTCAGCGGGCGCGGCAGCAGCGGTGCTCTCGACGGCCGGTTCAGGAGCGGCAGCCGGCTCGGCCTGACCTTCGACATTCGCTTTACCGACAGGGGCGATTCTCTCGAGCACATCGGCCCGCTCCTCGGCCATCAACTGGCTGGAGAGACCCGCCAGGGCCAGGAGAGTGAACAGGGATACGGCTTTGATCTTCACGGTACTTCCTCCGTCAGACGCTAGTGGCCCAAAACCTGGGCAATTAAGCAAAAACCTGTCAATTATAACCACAGGGATTGATAAGTTCTAATCGCTACTAACAAAATGGTTATATATTCTCACCTCAGGTTTGCGCTTCTTGACAAGACAACCGGAATCCACGCATTGAGGTTGGACGCCAACGGCGCCTGTCGTTAAACTACGCCTCCTAATTCAGCGCCCGTAGCTCAGCTGGATAGAGTACCGCCCTCCGAAGGCGGGGGTCACAGGTTCAAATCCTGTCGGGCGCGCCATTCATTTCAACGACTTCCCCCCGCACGTTTGCGATTTCCTCAATCTGACTCCTTACCCTGCTGGCGGATCGCTGT
>JASFJY010000026.1:0-12836 GCA_050119415.1 Chromatiales bacterium
TTATTTCACATTATAATTTTAGCCAAACATACTGATTTGCTAGATCAAGCAATGAGTAAGTTTCGTCTCAGGTTGATGTTCTGCCGGAGTTACGCGATTTTGACTATTGCAACAGAGCTGAAAGCACATACTCTGTTTCCCAGGGAGAGGGAATTGAAAAGGATAGTGAGCGTGGCGAACACAATCCGCTTATAACTAAAAACACAACATAAAATGGCGCGTAATGACAAGGTAACGACAACCTATGCCTGAAGAGTTGAAACGAGCAGCCCTCGAGTATCACCTTCATCCCAGGCCGGGCAAGCTGGAGATCAAGGCCACCAAGCCGATGGCCAACCAGCGGGATTTGGCGCTGGCCTACTCGCCGGGCGTGGCGGCGGCATGCGAGGAGATTAAGCAGGATCCCCGTACGGCGGCCAACTACACCGCCCGGGGTAATCTGGTGGCGGTGATCACCAACGGCACGGCGGTGTTGGGGCTAGGCGCCATCGGCAGCCTCGCCTCAAAGCCGGTGATGGAAGGCAAGGCGGTTCTCTTCAAACAGTTTGCCGACATCGATGTCTTCGATATCGAGGTTGAAGAGCGCGATCCACAGCAGTTCATCGAGACGGTGGCTCGGCTGGAGCCCAGCTTCGGCGGTATCAATCTCGAAGATATCAAAGCGCCAGAGTGTTTTATCATCGAAAAGGCGCTCAAGGAGCGCATGAACATCCCGGTGTTCCACGATGATCAGCACGGCACAGCCATCGTGGTCTGCGCTGCGATTCTCAACGGATTAAAGGTTGTTGGCAAAGCGATCAATGAAATCAGGCTGGTGACCGCAGGCGCGGGAGCTGCGGCACTGGCCTGCATTGGTCTCCTTATCGATCTGGGGCTGAAGCGGGAAAACATCATTGTTACCGACATCGCCGGTGTGGTCTACAAAGGGCGCAGCGAGGAGATGGATCCCTACAAGGCCGAGTATGCGGTGGAGACGGAGCTGCGCACCCTGCAGGAGGCGATAAAGGACGCTGATGTCTTTCTCGGTCTCTCCACCGCCGGTGTGCTGAAGGCGGAGTGGCTACCGGAGATGGCCGACAAGCCCCTGATCATGGCACTGGCCAATCCGGTGCCGGAGATCCTGCCGGAGGAGGCCAAGGCGGTACGGCCCGACGCCATCCTCGCTACCGGCCGCACCGACTATCCCAATCAGGTCAACAACGTCCTCTGCTTCCCCTTTCTGTTTCGCGGCGCCCTCGACGTGGGTGCCACGGAGATCAACACCGAGATGAAGATGGCCTGTGTGCGCGCCATCGCCGAAATGGCCCAGGTGGAGTCCTCCGACGTGGTGCGTTCCGCCTACGGCGGGCAGCAGCTGCAGTTTGGCCCCGACTATTTGATCCCCAAGCCATTCGATCCCCGCCTGATGGAGAAGGTGCCCTATGCCGTTGCTGTGGCGGCCATGGAGTCGGGGGTGGCCACGCGCCCCCTCAGCGATCTCAACGCCTACCGCAATCGGTTGCAGCATCGGGTCTTCCGTACCAGCTTGACTATGCGGCCGATCTTCGAAAAGGCGCGCGAGGAGCTGCGCCGGGTGATCTACGCCGAGGGCCAGCAGGAGAAGGTCCTTGAGGTGGCCCAGCAGGCCGTGGACCAGGCGATCGCCCGCCCGGTTTTGATCGGAGGCCGGGATGTGATTCAGCAGCGGATCGAGAAGCTGGGTCTGCGTATGCGTGAGGGCGAAGATTTCGAGGTGATTGACCCGGTTGACAACCCCAGGTTCGAGCATCACGCCAAGGCCTTCTTCGCGCGGGTGGCACGTAACGGTTATTCACCCCAGGAGGCGCGCACCACGATCAGCCACAACCCCACTGCACTGGCGTCGCTGATGCTCGCGGAGGGTGATGTGGACGCCATGATCTGCGGTACAGTCGGACGCTACGGTAACCATCTAAAGCTGGTGGAAGAGACCATTGGCACTGAGAACGGGGTCGAATGCCTCACCTCCATGAACGCTCTGGTGCTTCAGTCGGGCACGCTTTTCATCGCCGATACCTATGTACAGGAGGATCCCTCTGCGCAACAGTTGGCAGAGATTGTCGCCCTGTGCGCCGAAGAGGTGCTCTGGTTCGGTATCGAGCCGAAGGTGGCGCTGGTCTCCCACTCCAACTTCGGTAGCCACGACTCTGCCTCGGCGAGGAAGATGCAACAGACTCTGGAACGGGTGCGCGAGCGTATGCCCGATCTGGAGATCGATGGCGAAATGCACGCCGATCTGGCTCTCTCGGAGGAGTTGCGGCTGTTCCGCTTCCCCGACTCCCGCCTGCGGGATGCGGCCAATCTGCTGATCATGCCCAATCAGGACACGGCCAACGTAGCCTTCAATATGCTGAAGATACTGGGTGAGGGGGTGGCTATCGGGCCGATCCTAATCGGCGCCGCCAAATCGGCCCACATCGTTACTCCGAGCATCACTGTGCGCGGACTGCTTAACATGACCGCGTTGGCATCGGTGCGGGCCAGTTGCCTGATGAAACAAGGCTGAACTTAGTTATGAATATTGAATCTTGAATTGAATGAGTGCGATGCGCGCAGAATAATTCAACATTCAAAATCACATCAACAGTGCGGACGGAGAGATATGCAACAAGCCAAACCCAGACCGGTCTTTCTTAACCTGATGCAGATACGTCTGCCTGTCGCCGGTGTGATGTCGATCATCCACCGCATCACCGGGGTGGTGATGGTGATGAGTATCCCCCTGTTGGTCTATCTGCTCGATCTCTCCCTCTCGGGGTCCCAAGGTTTTGCCGACGCGGCGGCCCTATTCGGCAACCTGCTGGTCAAGCTGGTGCTGTTTCTCTTCATCTGGGGGCTGATGCACCATCTGCTGGCCGGTATCCGCTACCTGCTGATCGATATCGATATCGGAGTGGAGAAGCCCCTGTTCCGCCAGACCGCCTGGGCGGTGATCGTCGCAGCGCCGGTAATGGCACTGATCCTGATGGGAGGTCTCTCATGAGCCGACAAGCCAGCGGCCTGCGGGCTTGGTTCCTGCAACGGGTCACCGCCATCTATCTTATTCTGTTTACGCTCTACGCCCTGCAGCATATGATTTTCAATCCACCGGCCGACGCTATCGCCTGGCAGGCGTGGGTGGCGCAGCCAGGGGTCTCCCTGGGGCTGCTGCTCTTCTTCGCCTCCCTGCTGCTGCATGCCTGGGTCGGAATCCGCGACGTCATCATCGACTATGTCCACCCCACGACCATACGGGTTTCCATACTGACAGTGATCGGCTTTGCGCTGGTGGGCTGTGCCGCCTGGGCGCTGAAGACCATCATCCTGGCGCAAATTGCCTGACGCTCAACGAGGATCAACTTACATGCCACTGGAAAAGCAACGTTTCGACACTCTGATCCTCGGCGCCGGCGGCGCCGGACTCAATGCGGCCCTGCAGCTGGCCAATGCCAACCTGAAAGTGGCGGTGGTCTCCAAGGTCTTTCCCACCCGTTCCCACACCGTGGCGGCCCAGGGCGGGGTCAACGCCGCCCTGGCCAACGTGCTGCCCGACAACTGGCACTGGCACATGTTCGACACGGTCAAGGGTTCCGACTACCTGGGTGATCAGGACGCTATTGAGTACATGTGCCGGGAGGCGATCCCCACCGTCTACGAGCTGGAACACAACGGGGTGCCTTTCTCTCGCCTGGCCAACGGCAAGATCTACCAGCGTGCCTTCGGTGGTCAGAGCCAGAACTTCGGCGGCGATCAAGCGGCTCGCACCTGCGCCGCGGCGGACCGCACCGGTCACGCCATCCTACATACCCTCTATCAGCAGAATATCCGCGCCAAAACCCACTTCTTCGACGAATTCTTCGCCCTCGATCTGATTAAGGACGGCGAGGGCATTGTGCTCGGCGCCCTGGTGCTCAATATCGCCACCGGTGAGCCCCTGCTGATTGAGGCCAAGACTACCCTGTTGGCCACCGGCGGCTGCGGCCAAGTCTTCCGCACCACCAGCAACGCCCACATCAACACAGGCGACGGCATGGCCATGGTGCTGCGCGCCGGACTGCCCCTGATGGATATGGAGTTCTTTCAGTTCCATCCCACCGGCATCGCCGGCAAGGGTATGCTGATCACCGAGGGGGTACGCGGCGAGGGCGGCTACCTGATCAACAAGAATGGCGAGCGCTTCATGGAGAAGTATGCCCCCAACGCCAAAGACCTTGCCAGTCGCGATGTGGTGGCCCGCTCCATCGTCACCGAGGTGCGCGAGGGCCGGGGCTGCGGTCCCGAGGCGGACCACGTGATGCTGAAGGTCAACCATCTGGACGAAGAGGTGATCGCCAAGCGGCTGCCCGGTATACGCGAAAGCTCCAAGATCTTCGCCGGGGTCGATCCGGTGAAGGAGCCGATCCCGGTATTTCCCACCGCCCACTATGTGATGGGCGGCATCCCCACCGACCGCTTCGGCCGTGTGATGCCGAGCAACGAGGACAACGGCGAGCACCTGCCGGGCCTCTATGCCGCCGGCGAGTGCGCCTGCGCCTCAGTCCACGGCGCCAACCGTCTGGGCGGCAACTCCCTGCTCGACATACTGGTCTTCGGCCGCTTGGCGGGCAAGAACATCATCGACTACGTGGGCGACAATCCCAACCACCGTCCCCTGGATGAGGCGAGCGTGGAGGCGGCCATGGTGCGGCTGCAGAAGTGGGATGCCAGGGGCGACGGCATCAGCGTCAGCGAACTGCGCAAGGAGTTTCGCAAGACCATGGAGGACCACGCCGGCGTCTTTCGTGTCGAGGCGATGATGCAGGAGGGGGTGGAGAAGGTCCGGGCGATCCGCGACAAACTGGCCGAGGTGCGCCTGAGCGACCATTCCAGCACCTTCAATACCAACCGTAGCGAGGCGCTGGAGCTGGAGAACATGATTGACGTGGGGCTGGCCATCGCCGTCTCGGCCCTGCACCGCAAAGAGAGCCGCGGCGCTCACTCCCGTCCCGACTATCCGAAGCGGGACGATGTCAACTGGATGAAACATACCCTCTATTGGCAGGAGGATGACAAGCTTGACTACAAGAGCGTGCGCTCGCAGCCGTTGACGGTTGAGAGCTTTCCACCCAAAGAAAGGGTGTATTAATTCAATAATTCCCAAATCTGGAGAGGGTTTGAAATGAAGTTCGATGTGTACCGCTACAATCCAGAGACAGACAGCGAGCCCTACATGCAGGCGTTCGACGTCGAAGTCCGCCAGGGCATGATGCTGCGCGACGCCCTGCTGGCGATCCAGGACCAGGACGAGTCCTTCACCTTCCGCCACTCCTGCGGCGAGGGAGTTTGCGGCTCCGACGGGGTCAATGTCAACGGCAGCAACAAGCTGGCCTGCATCACCCCGCTGACAGAGCTGAAGGAACCGGTGGTGGTCCGCCCCCTCCCGGGACGTCCGGTGATCCGTGACCTGGTGGTGGACATGAGCCAGTTCTATGCCCAGTACAAGCAGGTCGATCCCTGGTTGATTCGTAAGGAGCCGTTGCCGGAACAGGAGATTCTGCAATCGCCGCAGGAGCGCGATGAGCTGGATGGTCTCTACGAGTGCATCATGTGCGGTTGCTGCTCCACCGCCTGCCCCTCCTTCTGGTGGAATCCGCAGAAGTTTCTCGGTCCCCAGGCCCTGCTGAGCGCCTGCCGCTTCCTCGCCGACAGTCGGGATCAGGCCAAGGAGGAGCGCCTGAACAATCTGGAAGGCCCTTACAAACTCTTTCGTTGCCACACGATTATGAATTGCGTGGAGGCCTGCCCCAAGGGGCTCAATCCGACCAAGGCGATCGGCCACATCAAGGCGATCATGTTGAAGGACGCCATATGACGATTAACCCGGCATATTTGGTTGCCGGGTTAATAAAACGTAAAAACGGCCCACTCGGGCCGCTAAAATAATAAACTAACTTACGAATTTTACTTGTTATTTCTGGACTATTAGCAAAGCATAAAGTGTAACCGACCTACACTGGCGGTGTCGGCGTGGTATGCTTGAATTCGACGTCCTGCTGGAGACATTCCTCGATCAGTACAGCGATTTTTTCGCTCAGTACGAAAATGAAAACAAATCCTTATCCGTGAAGGTCATGCTGTGGAATGGAATGACAACCTGCTATTGACCGGACTTATTGAAAGATTGCATCTCAAGCTTACCTATTTCATCATTCAACAGATGGCATGGGGCATAGCCATATGGCCCGGTGCAGTCTAACAATAATAGCAACGGGCGGTTTTTTATCGGATCCTGATCAAACAAGCCGTAGACATGCCCCGGTCAAGGGTGTGAATGCGTCAATGGGCTGTGCCATTAGACAATCAGACAGATTCGCGGGATTAAGGTTGTAAAGTTCTGTTGTCCATCCAGGTAACTTTCAGAAGCCGGGGTATTGGGCCAAGATGTCGGATAAGATTATCCAGAAAGAACAACTTTGCATCGGTTTGTATGTCCATTTGGATCTGCCGTGGATGAAGCACCCTTTTCTGACCAGCAGCTTCAAGATCCGCTCCGAAAAGCAGCTGAAAGCCTTGCGCAGCCTGAGACGGACCGACTTTCGATTCGATCCCGATAAAAGCGATACCCAGCCCCTCCCGCTGGATCAGTCCCCTACTGTCGAAGAACCACTCGAGGAGAGCGCCGAGGATGCCCTCTGGGAGGAAAAACGCAAACGCATCGAAGTGCTAAAAGCGCGTCGGAGCAAGCTCAACAAGTCGGCGAAGCGATATGAGAAATCCGCCGAGGCGCTGCGTAAGCTGACGGAAATAATGTTCGCCTCCCCGGAACAAGCCGTGCGTATGGCCGATCAGGTGGTTGGGAATATGGTCAACGACCTCACGGTTGACACCGAAGTGACCATCCAGCTGGTCAATTTGAAGGGTAAGAGCGAGTGCAGCTACTACCATTCGATGAATGTCGCCGCCTTGTCTTTGGTATTGGGTCAAACGTTGGGATTAAACTCCGAGCAACTGCATGTGTTAGGTCTGGGCGCGCTGTTTCACGACCTTGGGCACCAGCAGATACCCAGCCAGATTCTGCTCAAGAAAAAACCCCGTACCCTGGCAGAGGAGAAGGTCTATCAGCGCCATACCTTTCTGGGGGTTGAGATGGCAAAAAAATTCGGTGTGTTGCCGGAGGAGGCAATTGCCATCATCGGACAGCATCACGAACGATTGGATGGCAGCGGATATCCGAAAGGTCTGAAAGGTGAAGTCGGCACCCTGGCGCGCATTGTTGCTATCGTCGATCATTATGACGAGTTGTGTAACCAAATAGATCCCGACCGTTCGCTTTCACCCTATGAAGCAGTGTCGTTGATGTACAGCAAGGAGCGTAGTAAATATGATATGTCGATCCTGACAGCCTTTATCGCCAATCTTGGGATCTACCCTCCCGGCACCGTTGTGCGGCTCTCGGACCAACGCATTGCCTGTGTAGTGAACATTAACCATGAAGAGCTTCTGAAACCGAGTGTGTTGGTGTATGACCCGGAGGTTCCGAAGGAAGAAGCGCTGATTCTGGATCTTATGGAGGAGGACCTGAGTATCAGCGAGAGTTGCCGTCGTTCAGAATTGACCCCGGAGGTGCTCAATTACCTGAACATTTCGGAATACGTCACCTATTACATGGACCAAGTGGCCGATTCGTAAATGAGCTGATAGCGCTCAACGGGACTGCATTGCCGTCAAGGAGCCCATCACCTCCTCCTGCACCAGGCTCCAGACCTGGCGTTTCAGCGCCATGAAGCGGTCGGTTATCTGGACATCCATGCTACGCGGCCGCGGCAGGTCATTCTCGTAGATCGCCTTGACCCGTCCGGGCCTGGCCGACATCACCACCAGGCGGTCGCTGAGGATTATAGCCTCATCGATGGAGTGGGTGATGAAGAGCACCGTTTTAGCCGAATCGGCGACAATGTTGAGCAGCTCCTGCTGCATGATCTGGCGGGTCATGGCATCCAGGGCGGCGAAGGGCTCGTCGCACAGCAACACGTCGGGCTCGTTGGCCAGGGCCCGGCTCAGTGCTACCCGTTGCTGCATGCCGCCGGAGAGTTCTCCCGGATAGGCTTGCTCGAAGCCATCCAGGCCGACCACCGAGATCCAGTGCCGCGCTTTTCGCTGCCGCTCCCGGCGGGAGGCACCGCTAAGGCGGGGGCCGAAAGCGACGTTATCCTGCACCGTCATCCAGGGAAACAAGGCATAGTCCTGGAAAATCATACCACAGCGGGGCTCTACGCCGCGGATCGGCTCCCCGTCCAGCAGCACCTCGCCTGCCGTCTGCTTGATAAAGCCGGCCATGATATTGAGGAAGGTGCTTTTGCCGCAGCCGGAGGCGCCGACGATGCTGAGCACCTCTCCCCGCCGCACCTGCAGGGAAAAATCCTTCAGGGCGGTGAGTTTTCCCTTGCGGGTGGTAAAGACCATATCCACCGCCCGGGCTTCGATGATGGCGCCGCTCATCTTCTGCCCCCCCGCTGCCAGGGCAGCAACGCCCGCTCCATGATGCGGAACAGCACATCCAGAATCAGCACGGTAAGGCTGATGGAGAGCATGCCCACCAACACCTGTCCGGTGTCCGACCACTCCTTGGCGGTCCAGATGCGAAATCCCAGGCCGCTGTTGGCGCCCACCATCTCGGCGGATATGACGCAGGTCCAGGCAATAGCCAGCACCACCTTGAGGCCGCTGAGGATGTTGGGCAGCGCTCCCGGCAGTACCACATAGCGGATTACCTGTAACCGGTTGGCCCCCAGGTTACGGGCCGCCATGATCAGGGTCTGTTCCACCCGCAGGGTGGCGTCGGTGGTATAGACCAGTACCGAGGCGAAGCTACCCATGAAGACGATGGCATACTTTTGCTGTTCGTCGATGCCGAGCCAGAGCATGGAGAGAGGAATCCAGCTCAGCGCGGGCAGCGGCCGGATGATGGAGACGATGGGATTGAGGGCCGCCCGCACCAGGGGATTCATACCCATCATCAGTCCCATGGGTACACCCACCAGGGCGCTCAGGGCGAAGCCGCTCAATACCCGGCTGGCGCTCATACGGATATCGTGCCAGAGCACCGCCTCCGGCCCCGAGGCGAGCTGTATCATGCGCCGTACCACGCTGCTCGGTGCCGGCAGGAAGAAGGGATCGATAAACTCCAGGCGCACCAGCAATTCCCATCCGCCGAGGAAGATCAGCAGGCCCAGGGCCCCGCTGACAAAGACACGCCAAAGACTGAGCTCCTGGTCTTTCATTGCCAAATATTATGTTTTGACCTGCCGTTTTCAACAAAGGCGGATGATGTTGATAGCGTAGTCCAAACACAGCGCAATAATCGAGGTGGTAACCGTCACAACACTTCCCCCCCGCGCCGCCTGTAACACCGGCAGTAAAGCCTATGGGGCTATCTGATGAGTCGTACGGCTCCGAGTCGGAAAGTTCCGTGTCGGTGTTCGTACTGAACGACCTCTTTTGATTGTTTCTATCAGATCACGGCCACTGAATAATCTGTGCCTCATTTGTCTTGCTGGCATCCATAGCCAAGTCAGCTGAATAAGATAGCGTCATCTGAAACACGCTCAACGCTAATACGGCCGCCTGCTTAAGTGCACGGGGGGACATGTTTTTCATTAGCCCGAATGTTTCATCCGGGAACGCGATGATCGTGCCGGGATCGTCGTTCAGATGTGGATTTGCGATTGAGTCAATAGCAAGCTATTGATGATTGAGCAAATACCGCAGCTGGACGGTGAGACCGGTGCGAGGGCGCGTTCAGCGTAGGTCGGTTACACTTTGTACTTTGCTAATATTCCAAAAATAATAAGAAAAAACCTTAAGTTAGTTTCTTTTATAAGCGACCGGGTGAAACATTCGGGTTAGGCCTCCGGAGATAATTTGTTATCTTTGTTTTTATGCTCCTCGCCCGGCGCGATTATCGCTTTCCCGGATGAAACATTCGGGTTAAGGCAGTAGATCCAGCCTCACCCAACGGCGGAAATCGGGCTTCTGCGGTATGGCCTTCATCTGCTCATGCAGGATATCCAGGATGTAATCGGCCTGTGCGAAAATGCCCCGGTCGCTCATCACTCGGCGGTTGTCAGCGGCGCCGTGCCACTTGAACTTCTTGAGGTTGGCCTTGATCAGCGTCTCATCCTGTTGGATATAGCGTCCCGCTACCAGCGGCACCGTCTGTTGCGGATTGACCTTGACCCAATCCAGCGCCTCAAAATAGGCGGCCATGAAGGCGCCGGCCCGTGATGGATCCGCATCGGCCCAGGCCTTACCCATGACCAACACATCGGGGCCGGTCATCGTGCCGAAGCGGCGATAGACCTCGGTGTCCGTATCCCTACCCAGAACCACCGCCCCTGCAACCGCCTTGAGCTGGGAGAAGCCCGGCTCCCAGATCAGGGCCCCGTCCACGTTGCCGGCCCGGAACACCGCCGGCACGTCCCCCACTTCAAGGTTGACCAGGCGTACATCCCGATCCGGATCCAGGCCGTGCTGGCGCAGCAGCATACGTGCGGTCAGCTCCACCGATGAGCCGAAGGGGAAACCGATGCGCTTGCCGCGCAGGCCCTCGAAGTCCTCGATCCCCGGCCTAACCACCAGTCCCTCGAAACCGGGGGCGATATCCTGGTTGCCCACCCAATAGAAGCGGGTGTTGCCCTGGGCCATGGCCGAGAGCATGGCGATCTCGCCCAAGCTGGCGAACTGCGCTTCGCCCGAGGAGATGGCGTTGAGGCGATCCATGCTTTTACCGATGAAGCGCCACTCTACCTGGAAGCCGTGGCGTTCGAAGATCTTTCGCTCTATCCCCACCCAGACCGGGATATGGCCATACCATTGGGAACCCACCGCCACTACCTTATGCCTGTCGGGGCCGGTTGCGGGTGGGGGTTGGCCGTTACCGCAGGCCGTCATCAGCAACACCGCGCCGAACAGCAGCAAGGAACGAATGATCAACTGGGCAGGAGATCTGGAAGCGGACATGAGGGGCCTCCGTTTTTTATTTATTGTTCTACTGGGATTTTAGAAGAAAAGAGAAGTTAGCCCGAATGCTTCATCTGGTCGCTTAAAAAAGAAACTAACTTACGGTAAAACTGACTGTCGGATAAGTTTACATCCTTTTCCTTAATTTCATGGTTGAAAATTTGTAACATATTGGAAATGTTTTCTATTGTTAGAAATGGCCTGAATTTTGCTTTTTTAATCTAAGTGATCTACATGGGAGGTGGAGTATCAGGTTCGCGAAATAATCGATACGAACGTATTATTTTTTATCGTTTTTTCTATTTCGTGATTTAATCAGGCGACGCACATCGATCGTGGTGGTAGGATGATTTATTACGATATGCAAGATATTGCCTGGTTACAGGACGCACGCCCTGTAATGCGCACCTAACGGTGCAGCCTTATGTTGGGTTGAGTGCGGTGATTGGCGACTTGCAACGATACTCGATGTTGTTTGTTCAGATGGTGAAGGAGGTCGTTACAAGGTGACGAACAGGTTTAAAAGTCTATCAACGGAAGATGCTTGCTCGATCAGATATATACATAAGGATATGCTATGAAGATCATTTCAGATGAAGAACTCAAAAACATTGAGCGCCTGCGCTGGCAATGTCGGCGCGGGATGCTTGAACTCGACATGTTGCTGGAGGCTTTCCTCGATCAGCACTATCCGTCTTTGAGCCCCCGCTTAAAGCGCCTTTTTCACCAGTTGCTGGAGTTTCCTGATCCGATCATCCATGCCTGGTGTGTGGGTGGGCAGAATCCGGACGATGATGAGTTTCATGAACTGGTGCAATCGATCCGCGCGGCACAGGTGGCTTGAGTAAACGGCTGATAGAATTCAAAGTCAGCCTAATCGCTTAGGCTTGCCTTCAATCAACGAATCGCATTCCCATTCAGATCAGTGTCAAACTGCTTTCCGCCGCCCGCTTGACATCGAGAGTGATCATGCCCTCTATCCTCCTCGAGCCCCTGCTTTAGTCTATGATGGTCGATTTTGCTGAGGAATGGTCTGGCCAGGGTCAGCATGCGTCGTTGCAGAGGCAGGCCCTTGTTGCCGAGCACTCGGAACAGATCATGTAAGGCGCCGATGATATCTGGATCACTGGTCTCTGCATGCAGAAGGATGCGCTCTACATGCAGTCGTAGGTCTGTGGGGCGTCTCGCGATAGTCTTGGCAAGATGGGCTTTTGTCTCCAGGACTTGATCAAGGGTGCAAAGATGTAGTTCACCCCGGCCATTGTGCAGACAGGCGTTTTCGAGAAATGGATTCGCTATAGTGTCGGGGAGCCGCCGATGGGTTCCTAGGCCCCAGATCTGTGATGATGAGATGTGTTCAGCTGTCCGTGTCATCGCCAATTCCTATGGCGTTATTGTCGGCGAGGATGCCAATTCCTTCCCTGCATCCAGAAAAACACTCAGCCGGTTGTAGACCGGGACTTTATATTCTGCCGACTCGATTGATGGAATACTGCTATTGATCAGCTGTATCGCCCGTTTGCCATAAATCTTTAGGGCAATGTTTAAGAATCTCATCAGTCAGTGTAGCGAGTTTATCCGAGACGAGGATCCGTTCAACAGGGATCGGTTACACTTTGTATTTTGCTAATATTCCAGAAATAACAATTAAAAACATTAAGTTAGTTTATTTTCTAAGCGACCGGGTGAAATATTCGGGCAAGATGCCACAACGCGTTGCTGGCTATCAGCGAGTGTCGTTGCAGCCGTGATTCCACCCTGAATTCGCGCTAAACTGCCATCCCTCTGTTTAAGTTTGACGAATCTGTTTATGTCTTACCAGGTACTTGCCCGAAAATGGC